>JAEZXF010000103.1 GCA_023419995.1 Pseudomonadota bacterium
CCATCCGAAAGACGCCAGCTCCAGCCAAACCCACAATCGGGGCATCCAGACATCGCCAAATCCTCAAGGGTTCGGTCCAGATTGGATAGGCATTACCAAAAAAAACAGGCCGGCGCGGGCGTCGTGATCCCGTGCCGGCCCGATGATCTTCAGGCTGGTCTCGAAGGCTTCTAGAGACCCTTGAGAAGGGCGCCGGCCGCCAGGGCGATCCAGGCGACGAACACGATCCAGAATGCCCAAACGGCGGTTGCGGCACCGAAAATCGAAAGGTGAGCAAGAACGCCGACAATGGCAAGAACGACGGAGATAATAAACACGGCCTGCGTGGGGGCACTCAGATTCATGGCTTCTCTCCTGCAAGATGATTCTCTGCCCGTTCACCTTAGCTGTTCTGCAACGCGGCGCCAGACTTTGCCGCGGCGGGCGCTCAGCCGAGCAGCAGCCTTATGGCGAGGACGACGCAGGTCAGCACGAGAAGCGGTTTGATGAGGCGGGCGCCGGTCTTCATGGCGAGACGGGCCCCGAGCCGGGCGCCGAGAAACTGCGCCGCGCCCATCACCAGCCCGATCTTCCACGACACGACGCCGACGGCGGAGAAGAAGATCAGGCTGCCGATGTTGGAGGAGAAGTTCAGGAGCTTGGTGTGGGCGGTGGCCTTGAGCACCCCGTAGCCGGCCAGGGTGACGAAGGCGAGCATGAAGAATGAGCCGGTGCCGGGCCCGAACAGGCCGTCGTAGAAGCCGATCAGCGGCGGCACGGTGAGCCCGAACAGGAAGGGCGAGATGCGTTGGGCGCGGTCGACGTCGCCCATGTCGGGCTTGAAGGCGAAATAGAGCGCGATCACCACCAGCATCGGCGGCAGTACGGCGTGCAGCCACTCGCCGGGCAGGGCCGTCGCCAGCATGGCGCCGGCGATGGAGCCCAGGAAGGCGAGCGCCGCCGAGGGCAGCTGGCGCCTCAGGTCGACCAGCCCGGCGGAGGCGTAGGCATAGGTGGCGGAGCCGGAGCCGAAGACGCTCTGCAGCTTGTTGGTGCCGAGCGCCTCGACGGGCGTGAGGCCGGCGAGCAGCAGCGCCGGCACGGTGATCAACCCGCCGCCGCCGGCGATCGAGTCGATGAAGCCGGCCAGGAACGCGGCCAGCGCCAGAAGCAGCAGGATGTCGACGGCAACTTCGGTGAACATGGCTATCCTTGCCTGGCCAGGCGCCGGGCAAGGGCGCGCGCCAGATCGGGCGCGGCGTCGACGAGCGCCTGCGCCGCCTCGGACCGGGGGTGGTCCAGTACGTCGCCGGTGTTGCCGTGCTCGACGATCCTGCCCTCGTGCATGACCATCACCTCGTCGGTGATGGCGCGCGCGACGGTCAGGTCATGGGTGATGAACAGGTAGGCGATGCCGAGCCTGCCGTTCAGGTCGGCGAACAGGTCGAGGATCTGGGCCCGGATCGACACGTCGAGCGCCGAGACCGGCTCGTCGGCCACCACCAGCTTCGGCCGGGTGATGATGGCGCGGGCGATGGAGATGCGCTGGCGCTGGCCGCCGGAGAACTCGTGCGGGTACTTGTCCATGTCCCTGGGCGCCAGCCCGACCTCGTGGAGCGCGGCTGCGACCATGTCGCGGCGCTCGGCGGCGGCGGGCTGCCTTTCCAGGAGGTGCAGCGGCTCGGCCACCAGCCGCTCGACCTTGTGGCGCGGGTCGAACGAGCCGTAGGGATCCTGGAACACCACCTGCATCTTGCGCCGCGACGGCTTCAGTGCGCTTTCCTCGAGCGCGCTGGTTTCGACGCCGTCGAGGCGGATCGCGCCGGCGGTCGGCCGGTCGAGCGCGAGGATCATGCGCGCCAGCGTGGACTTGCCGCAGCCCGAGCGGCCGACGAGCGCCACCGACTGGCCCTCGCGGATCGAGAACGAGACATCGTCCACCGCCCGGAACGGCTCCGGCCTGCGGAACAGCGAGGCGCGACGGCCGGGATAGTCCCTGACCACCGAGGCCACCTCGAGCAGCGGCGTCGCGCCTGCAGCCGGCGCAGGGGCGGCTGCCCGCGCCGGCACATGGGTCGAGGCGACGGCGAGCTGGCGCGTGTAGGGATGCACCTGCTCGGACAGCGTGCGCGCGGTCTCGCCCGCCTCCATCACCTCGCCGTGGCGCATCACGGTGATGCGGTCGGCCATGTCGGTGACGACGGCGAGGTCGTGCGAGATGAGCAGCAGGCCCATCCTGCGCTCGTCGACGAGGTCGCGCAGGAGGTCGAGGATCTGCGCCTGCAGCACCACGTCGAGCGCGGTGGTGGGCTCGTCGGCGATCAGCAGTTTCGGCTTCAGCGCGCAGGCGATGGCGATGACGACGCGCTGGCGCTGGCCGCCGGACAGCTCGTGCGGGAAGCGCGACAGCGGGAACTTCGCCTCGGGCAGGCCGACGCGGTCGAGGATCTTCCGCGCCGTCTCCTCTGCCTCGGCGCGCGACGCGCCGGTGTGCCAGCGTATGCCCTCGGCGACCTGCTCGCCGATGGTCTTGACCGGGTTCAGGGCCGTCATCGGCTCCTGGAACACCATGCCGATGTCGTCGCCGCGCAGCCGGTTCATCGCCGCCTCGGGCGCGGCGAGGATGTCGATTCCGTCGAAGGTGACGCGGCCGGCGGCCTGCATCACGTGCGGCAGGAGCCGCATCACGGTCAGCGCCGTCATCGACTTGCCCGAGCCGGATTCGCCGACCAGCCCCATGACCTCGCCCTCGCCGATCGCGAGGTCGACGTTCCTGAGGATCGGCGTGCTGCCGATCGAAACCGTCAGGTTCTCGATTTCGAGCAGGCTCATCGCTCGCGCCTCAGCCGGGGGTCGAGCACGTCGCGCAGGCCGTCGCCGAGGAGGTTCAGGCCGAGCACGGTGACGACGATGGCGAGGCCGGGGAAGATCGCCTGCCACGGCGCGACCATCATGCGGGTCTGCGCGTCGAACAGCATCCGTCCCCAGGACGGCATCGGCGGCTGCGCGCCGAGGCCGAGATAGGAGAGGCCGGCCTCTGCGAGGATGCCGAGCGCGAACTGGATCGTCCCCTGCACCAGCAGCATCGAGGCGATGTTGGGCACGATGTGCTCGGCGGTGATGAGCACCTTGCCCTTGCCGGCGGCCCGCGCCGCCAGCACGTATTCGCGCGGCCACAGCGACAGCGCGCCGGCCCGCGCCACGCGCGCGAAGACCGGGACGTTGAAGATGCCGATGGCGATGATGGCGTTGACCGCGCCGGGGCCGAAGATCGCCGTGATCATCACTGCGGAGAGGAGCGCGGGAAAGGCGAAGACGACGTCGTTGAAGCGCATCAGCGCCTCGTCGACCCAGCCGCCGCGCGCGGCGGCCCAGCAGCCGAGCGGCACGCCGACCGCCATGCCGATGCCGACGGCGACGACCGCGACCGCGATCGAGTTGCGCGCGCCGATCATGATCATCGACAGGATGTCGCGGCCGAAATGGTCGGTGCCCAGCGGGTGCGGCCATGCCGGCGGCTTCATGCGGTCGGCGACGACGAGGTGGGTGATGTCGTAGGGCGTCCACAGGAACGACAGGAGCGCCATCGTGGCGATCAGCGCCGTGATGACGAAGCCGGTGAGGAAGGAGCGGTTGGCGAAGGCCTGCCCGACGAGGCTCTTCGGCGGCGGCGCTTCGTAGGGTTGCGTCTCCACGCTCACGGATTTCCTCCTCGCGGATACGCAACCTGCCCCTCACCCTTACCCTCTCCCCGCAAGCGGGGAGAGGGGGGCGTAGGCGTTGCGGCTGTCCTCCTTCTCCCCGTTAGCGGGGAGAAGATGCTGGCAGGCGGATGGGGGGCGGCATCTGCCTCGAAGGATTTCGGCTCTACCCTCATGCGCGCACCCTGAGGCGCGGGTCGACCACGGCGTAGAGGATGTCGACGATCAGGTTGACGAGCACGACGCTCGCCACCAGCAGCATGACGACGCCCTCGACCACGATGAGGTCGCGCTGGGTGATCGCCTGGAAGACGAGCCGGCCGAGGCCGGGCAGGTAGAACACGTTCTCGATGATGATGGTGCCGGCGAGCAGGAACGAGAACTGCAGGCCCATGATGGTGAGCACCGGGATCATCGCGTTCCTGAGCGCATGCCGCCACAGCACGCAGCGGCGCGGCATGCCCTTGGCGCGGGCGGTGCGGATGTAGTCCTCGCCCAGCACCTCCAGCATGGCCGAGCGGGTGACGCGGGCGAGGATGGCCGCCTGCGGCAGGGCGAGCGCCACGGCCGGCAGCACCAGCGCCTTCAGTCCCGGCCAGATGCCGGCGCTCCAGCCGGGGAAGCCGCCGGCGGGCAGGAGCCGCAGCCACACGGCGAAGACGTAGACGAGGAGCAGCGCGAACCAGAAGTTGGGCACGGCGACGCCGAGCTGGGCGACGCCCATCGACACCGTGTCGCCGGCCTTGCCGCGCCGCGCGGCGGAGAAGATGCCGACGGGGATGGCGATGGCCGTCGAC
>JAEZXF010000129.1 GCA_023419995.1 Pseudomonadota bacterium
CCATCCCTCCTCTCCCCGCTCGCGGGGAGAGGATGCCGGCAGGCAGGTGAGGGGCAGCGCGGCGTCCAGACGAAGTCCAACCGCGCCCCGACAGGTCAAGCTGCCCTCTCGGAGGCAGCGATCGAAAACTCCCCGGACGGCGTCCGATCACGCGACCGCATCCCGCCGCTCAGGCCGTCCCCGCAGTTAGCCCAGCGCGGCTGCCGCGAGCGATAGAAGACCTCACCTGAACTCGAACACCGAGCGGAAGATGCCGGGCGCGATCACCGACAGCGGGTTGATCTCGAGCTTCGGCTCTCCCGCCTTTCCGGCCAGCCGGAAGGTGATGCCGATCAGCCCGCGGTCGCGGCCGTTGCCAAGCACCTGGCCGATCAGCGGGATCTCGCCGAAGATGCGGTTCAGCCCGTAGGCGGGCATGAAGGTGCCGGTCATCGCCATGTAGCCGTTGGCGTCGTAGAGCGTGCCCTGGAAGCTGACGCCGATCAGCGGGCCGCGCAGGATGCCGCGGTCGAGGGCAAGCCCGCCCGGCGCCTTGACGATCTCGGCAAAGCCGCGCTCGAACTGCACGCGGTTGGTGTCGATCGAGCCGCGCACCGCCTGGTTCAGCGACCGGCCGTCCTGGGTCGAGGGCGAGGAGACGATCGACGCCAGGCGCGGTTCGTTCACCAGCCAGAAGTCGCTGGCGTCGATCTGCCCGCGCAGCGGCCCGTCGCCGCGGCCGGCGAGCGTCAGCGCGATCTGGCCGCCTTCCATGTTCTCGTAGATGTCGAGGAAGCGCAGCAGCGCGCCGGCATCGACCGAACGCATGCTGACGGAGCGCGCCTCGCCGTCGCGGCCGTCCCGCAGCACGACCTGCGCGCCGCTGGCGGTGATGGCGGAGAACTCGGCAAGCTCGGTGCGCGCGCCCGTGCCGGTGAACCTCAGCCTGACGTCGCGCAATACCTCACCATGGAAGCCCGAGACGGAATCCACCGCCAGATCGACGCTGATCGGGGTGCCGTCGCCGCCGGCCGCCTCGCCGGCGGAATCGCGGGTGTAGAGCTTGACGATCGAGCGCGCGTCGAGGCTCTTGCCGCGCACTGTCACCTTGTAGCCGCGCCCGCTGCGCTCGACGTCGAGCGAGAAGTCGTCGCCGCGGTTGAGGCGCATCGACGGGAAGCGGACGCGCTGGACGCTGTCGCCGCGCAGGGAGACGCTACCCGCGGCGGCGAAGCTGTCGCCGCGTAGATCGAAGTCGGACAGCTCGGTGCGGCCGTCGGCGACCAGCATGTCGAAGGCCACGGTCGCGGGGACGCCCGCGCCCTTGCTCCAGCCGACCCACGGGATCGTCAGCGTGCTCGAACCGAGATCGGCCCTGATCGCCCGCCGGTCGCGCGCCAGGTCGTCCACCTTGACGGTGGTGGTGCCGGAAAGGAGCATGTCGAGGCCGGGAGCGAGGCTGGAGCGCGTCCGGTCGTCCATCTCCAGCGCCACCTGCCGCTCACGCCCCGCCTTGTCGCGGCCCAGTGGCTCGACCAGGCGCAGCGTCGCCGGAAACTCGTTGAGGCGCGCCTTCGCCTCGATCACCGCCTGCCGCGGATCGACGACGATGGTGCCGGTGGCGTCGGCGACCTTCTGCCCCTCGAAGGCGCGCGCCAGCGAGAGGCCGTCATAGGCGAGCTCCACCCGCCAGCCGAGCGTGTCGTTGTCGATGCCCTGCTTGAGCGGGATGTCGGCCGCGACCTTTCCCTCGACCGAGCCGGTCAGGTCCTCCGGGGCGATGTCGACGAAGCGGCCGACGTCGATCGGGTCGTAGCTCGCGAGCTGCAGCACGGCGTCGGCCTCGCCGGCGACCTCGATGTCCAGCTTGCCGATCACCGGGTCGATATGGGCGTCGCGCACCGTGAGCGTGCCGTTCCTGGCCGCGACCGTGCGCCCCGACGGCATGAACACGGTGCCGGAGGCCAGCGCGATGTCGACGTCCGTGCCGTAGAAGGCGACGGTGCCGGTGCCGTCGCGCACCGGGGGGATGCGCCCGGCCACGTCGAAGCGGGTGCCGCGCACCACGAAGAGGCCGGAGATCTCCTCCCGCCCGAGCGGGACACCGTCGCCGAACCGGCCGGGCGCCACGCCCATCTCCACCCAGCCGCCCTCGAGCTGGCCGCCGAACACGTTGGCCAGCACCCAGCGCCGCGCGCTCGGCGCGCCGAACCACGGCCAAAGCTGCTTGGCGTGGCTGACCGGCATCTCGCCAACGTCGACGCGCAGCTCCAGCCCGGTGCCGACGCCGGGCTCGAAGACGACCCGCGCGCGGCCGCTCACCTCGCCCTGCCCCGAGCGCACGCCGATCTCGTCGATGTCGAGCACCCGCGCCGCCGCGTCGAGCCTGCCGGCGACGCGGGCGATGACCGGCAGCGTCGGCTCGGGCGACCCCTCGGGCGACACCGACGAGCCGTCGCTGACGAGCTCGTAGCGGTAGCCGGGGGCGGCGTCGGGCTCGTCCGTCTTCGGCGCCGGCCCGACCGCGCCGTGGAAATTCCATGTCGAGCGGCCGACGGCGACCCGCAGGCGCTCGACCTCGACCTTGCCGGTTCCGGACAGCGCCGTCGCCGCGAGATCGACGTCCCCCACCGCGTTGGAACGGCGGCCGACCGGAACGTCGAGCTTCTCCAGCCTTCCGGTCAGGGACAGGCGGTCCCTGTCGCCTGCCTCGCCGCCCGAGAGCCGCAGCGCCACCGCGCCCACGCGCCCGACCGCACGCAGCCAGGGCGGCAGCCCGTCGACGTCTCCGCCGGCGGCTTCCGTCGCCTCCAGCCGCAGGTCGAGCGCCGTGACCGGCCCGCCGCGCGCGGCGATCGACGCCTCGCC
>JAEZXF010000143.1 GCA_023419995.1 Pseudomonadota bacterium
CCTCACGGGCCAAAGCGCTTTCGGCTTGCCTCAGGCAGCCCCCACCCGAAAGGCTCGCAACGTGTCCGACAACGCACCCGTCCCCTCCCCGCAGCCCCTGCTGTCGTATGACGGCAGCGCGCCCGCCGCGCGGCTGCGCCAGTTCGCGCTCGGCATGCTCTATCCGCTGAAGCCGGGACGGCTCGGCGACGCGCTGTTCCTCGCCGCCCACATCGTCGCCGACACGCTGAGGCGCCGGCAGGGGCCGCCCTCCGCCGCCGACATCCGGTCGCGACCGGCCGGCTATGCCGGCATTGCCTGGGACGTCTCGACGCCGACGGTGCTGGAGGCCGCGCGGCGCGGCTTCTACCCCCATGCCCATGTCGGCCCGATGAAGTGGTGGTCGCCGGCCGAGCGCGCGGTGATGATGCTCGACCAGGTGCACATCGCCAAGCGCTTCCGCCGCACCATGCGAACCAGCGACGCAGTGCTGACCTTCGACCTCGATTTCGAGCAGGTGCTCGACGCCTGCGCCGCCCCGCGCCCCGGCCGCACGCCGCTGACCTGGATCACGCCGCGCGCCAAGGAGCTCTACCTGCGGCTGCACCGCGAGGGCCATGCGCATTCGGTGGAGCTGCGCAATGCAGACGGCACGCTCGAGGGCGGCCTGTTCGGCCTCACCGTCGGGCCGGTGTTCAGCGCGCTGTCGATGTTCCACACCGCCGACAACGCCTCGAAGTTCGCCATCGTCGGGCTCTACCACCACCTCGCCGAATGGGGCTTCACCGCCGTCGACCACCAGGTCATGTCGCCTTGGGTCGAGACGCTGGGCGGCACGGTGCTGCCGCGCGCGCGCTTCGAGGCGCTGCTGCAGGGCCCTGCCCCGGCCGCGGCCGCGCCCGGCCGCTGGGTCGCCCGCCATTCGCCGATCGACACGGCCGGCTGGCAGCCGGCCGGCGAGGCCGAGTCCCGCGCCGCCGCATAGGCCGCGCAGTCACCTAAAGAGAGAGAAAGCAGCCGCCCGCGCCGGCGCGGCGTTCTGCCGCGCCGCCTGTGCGACGGCGGCAGGGATATCGCCACCGGCAAGCGCCGACCCTCGTCCCATTCCCGGTCGAAGCAGCATGGACGCCGGCCCTCCACGAACGAAAACGCCCGCGAACCCGCCGATCGGCCGGGCGCGCAGGCGCGGAACTGTTCAGGTCGTGGACGTCAGTGGCGGTATTGCTGGATGCGCGTGGTGCGCAGGCCGGCCAGCCCGTACTCGTCGATGGAGGCCTGCCAGGAAAGGAATTCCTCGACCGTCAGCTTGTAGCGCTGGCATGCCTCCTCGAGGCTGAGAAGCCCGCCGCGCACGGCAGCCACCACCTCGGCCTTGCGCCGGATGACCCACCGCCTCGTATTCGAGGGCGGCAGGTCCGCTATGGTTAGCGGGCTGCCGTCAGGCCCGATGACGTATTTTACCCGCGGTCTAACCAGATCGGTCATCGCACTCTCTACACTACTCAAAGCACCAATCGACGGCGATCTTAGTGTGCCGTCTTTAAAAATTGCCTAAGCGGCCCCTAATGCATAAGTAAGGAATCTGAATCCGGCGTTAGGAATTGCCCCGGCATTTTAATCGCATTGTCGCGACCGGTTTCGCAGGGCGCGTCCGGCAGGCCGGGCGAAGCCCGATGTGGCGGCCGCCCGCGGCTTGACCTATATTGCGGGTGCGGGCATTACAGCGGCGGCCGAAAAGCGGAACGTGGCCGTCGGATTTTTTCCGGGCCGCAGGAAAGCGGCGGCCCTCTGCGGTGCCACCATCCGCATGCGGCGCCTTCGCCGCCGGAGCAACAGCCTATGCGAGCGGACCCTCTCGCCATGAACAGCCTCGATCTTCCCGGTTCTCCCGAGGACACCCGCGTCGTGGTGGCCATGTCGGGCGGCGTCGACTCCTCCGTCGTCGCCGGGCTGCTCAAGCGCGAGGGCTACGACGTGGTCGGCGTGACGCTGCAGCTCTACGACCACGGCGCCAGCGTCCACCGCGCCGGATCCTGCTGCGCCGGCCAGGACATCGACGATGCCCGCCGCGTCGCCGAGACGCTCGGCATCCCGCATTACGTGCTCGACTACGAGGAGCGGTTCAGGAAGGCGGTCATCGACCCCTTCACCGAAAGCTACGCCGCCGGCGAGACGCCGATCCCCTGCGTCTCGTGCAACCAGACGGTCAAGTTCGCCGACCTGCTCGAGACCGCGCGCGAGCTCGGTGCCGACGCGCTGGCGACCGGCCACTACATCCGCTCGGCCCCCAACGGCGCCCACCGCGCGCTCTATCGGCCGGTCGACGCCGACCGCGACCAGAGCTACTTCCTCTTCGCCACCACGCAGGACCAGGTCGACTTCCTGCGCTTCCCGCTCGGCGGGCTGTCGAAGCCGCAGGTGCGCGAGGCCGCCGAGGCCATGGGCCTGTCGGTCGCCGCCAAGCAGGACAGTCAGGACATCTGCTTCGTGCCGCAGGGCAAGTATTCCGACATCATCACCAAGCTGAAGCCGGCGGCGGCCACGCCGGGAGAGATCGTCCACATCGACGGGCGCGTGCTCGGCCGCCACGAGGGCATCATGCGCTACACGATCGGCCAGCGCCGCGGCATCGGCATCGCCTCCGGCGAGCCGCTCTACGTCGTCCATCTCGACGCCGAGCGCGCCCGCGTCGTCGTCGGCCCGCGCGAGGCCCTGGAAACCCGCCGGATCTTCCTGCGCAACATGAACTGGCTGGGCGATGGTCCGCTCGAGGCGCTGCCGGCAACC
>JAEZXF010000159.1 GCA_023419995.1 Pseudomonadota bacterium
ATCGTCCCGACCGGCGATGAAGCAGCCTTCTTCTGCTCGCCGCTCTTGCGATCATGGAGGTGACCGCCAATGGTGATTGACGGCTGAAAGGCATTCATCATCGTCTGGTCTTGACGCCGGTCAATTCTCACTTCACGAAATGGGCCTATGCTTGTTCCGTCGAGATGGGGGGAGGGGCCATCGATGAGGACCGGTTCCGCCAGCGGGACCCGCGCTCCGCGCTTCCGGGCCTCCGCCGCGGGGAACGGAAAGGCCCCCTCCGCGCCGCCCTCCGTCGCGGTCGTCGACGACGATCCGGCGGTGCTCCATGCGCTCTGCTTCGTGCTGCGGCTGGAGGGGTTCGAGGTCGACGCATTCGGCAACGGCGCGGACTTCCTCGCCTCGGATGCGCCGGGATCCGCGGCCTGCGCCGTCATCGACTACGGAATGGAAGGGCTCGACGGGCTGGCCGTGGCCGGCGTGCTGCGGGAGCGCGGCGCGATGCTGCCGCTCGTCCTCATCTCCGGCACGGTGACGCCGCGCCTGCGCCTGCTCGCCGCCGAGGCGGGCTTCGGGACCGTGCTCGAGAAGCCGCTGTTCGGCGACGTGCTGGCACAGGCGGTCACCGAGGCGCTCGCCTCCGCCCGGGGGTGACGCGGGAGTGCCCGCCGACCGCCCCCCGGCTGCGACCTTTTCACCCTTGTGGCGGTGCGGCGTGTGCTGGTAAATAGTATTCAGAATACCATTTTATCGCCTGCCGGGTGAACCAGGACCGGACCGGGCAGGGAGAGTGTGAATGGCGATACCTCGCACCAGGCCGGACAGCCTGCCGGCAATCCTCTCCTATGGCTTTCGCCCCTTCTTCCTCGCCGGCGGCATCTATGGCGGGCTCGCCGTTCTTGCCTGGATCCCGATGCTGATGGGGCGGCTGGAGACGACGAGCCTGTTCTCGCCGGTCGACTGGCACGCCCACGAGATGCTGTTCGGCTTCCTGCCGGCGGTGGTCACCGGCTTCCTGCTGACCGCGATCCCCAACTGGACCGGCCGCCTGCCGGTGCAGGGCTATCCGCTGCTCGGCCTGGTCGTGCTGTGGCTCGCCGGGCGCTTCGCGGTGTTCTTCTCGGCCGAGACAGGGTGGGTGGCCGCGATGGCGATCGATGCGGCCTTCCTGCTCGCCGTGGCGATCGCCGCCGGCATCGAGATCGTCGCCGGTCGCAACTGGCGCAATCTCAAGGTGCTGGCGCCTGTGACCATGCTTTTCGCGGCCAACGTGCTGTTCCATGTCGAGGCGCACTATGCCGGCGCCACCGAGCTCAGCCGGCGGCTGGGCCTGTCGGCGGCGCTCGTCCTCATCATGATCATCGGCGGGCGCATCATCCCGAGCTTCACCCGCAACTGGCTGGCGCGCCAGCAGCCGGGGCGGCTGCCGATCCCGTTCGACCGCTTCGACGCGGCGACGATCGTCGTCTCGGCGGCGGCGCTGGCGCTGTGGACCTTCGTGCCGGAAGGCACCCCTACCGGCCTGCTGCTGGTGATCGCCGGCGGCCTCAACGTTGCCCGGCTGGCGCGCTGGGCCGGCTACCGGGTGTGGCGCGATGCGCTGGTGCTGGTGCTGCACGTCGCCTACGCCTTCGTGCCGCTCGGCCTGCTCGCCTCCGGCCTTTCGGCGTTCTTTCCGGCCGACATCCCCGCCGTCGCCGGCATCCACGTCTTCGGCATCGGCGCGATCGGGGCGATGACGCTCGCGGTGATGACGCGCGCGACGCTCGGCCATACCGGCCGCGACCTGCGCGCCGACACCGCGACCCGCCTCATCTACGTCGCCATCGTGCTGGCGACCCCGTTCCGCTTCGTCGCCGCGTTCTACCCGGCCGAGACGGCGCTGCTGCACGTTTCGGCCACGCTTTGGATCGCCGCGTTCCTCGGCTTCGCCCTGCGCTACGGCCCCTTCGTGATGAGGCCGCGCCTCAAGCCGCGCCAGCCGAACCCGCGCCCGGCCGCGGCGGCCTGACGCTCCCGCGCACTACCGTTTTCGCCCCGGCCGGCGGCGCCGGCGCAATCGCCGCTTGACCGCGCTTCTTCGCGAATGCGACACAATCCATGGCGTATGCTTCGCGCGGGAGGCGCAAGAAACGGCCAGACGGGAGCTTCGACAGCCGGCGATGGATCACAGCACCAAGCCCAGCCAACCCCAGCAGGAGCCGCGTTGGCTCGGCAGCAGCTCGCCGTCGCGCATCGCGCTCATCCCGCCGCTGTCCGTCGCCCGCTGGCTCCTGGTGCTGGTCATCGCCGCGGGCGTCTACTTCTTCCACGGGTTCCTCGTGCCGGTGCTGGCGGCGCTGGTCATCGGCTTCGCGAGCTGGCCGGTCTACCGCGACATCCTCAGGCGCTGCGGCGGCAACCGGGCGCTGGCCGCCAGCGTCGCCATCGTCCTCATCCTCGCCTTCCTGATCGTGCCGCTGGTGATGGCGATCAGCTACACGATCGGCGAGATCGGCATCTGGTTCACCTGGGCGGTGGAGACCAACCGCACCGGCGCGCCGACGCCGGAGTGGATGGTGGCGCTGCCGGGCATCGGCCAGTGGATCGACGAGCAGTGGTTCCGCTACATCGGCCATCCGGGCGCGCTGGGCGAGCTGGTCCAGATCGTCAGCGGCGCCAATATCGGCTCGATCTATCGCGGGGTGCTCGCCGCCGGCAGCGGCCTGTTCGACCTGCTGCTGACGCTGCTGTTCATGATGATCGCGCTGTTCTTCGTCTACAAGGACGGGGCGGCCTTCGTCGCCCAGCTCGACACGCTCGGCGAGCGCATCCTGCCGATGCGCTGGGAGCGCATCTCGCGCGTGGTGCCGGCCACCATCAGCTCGACCGTGATGGGGATGACGCTGATCGCCATCGGCGAGGGCATCGTGCTCGGCATCGCCTACTGGATCGCCGGCGTGCCTTCACCGGTGACGCTCGGCGTCATCACCGGCGTCATGGCCCTCATTCCCGGCGGCGCGCCGCTCTCCTTCACCTTGGTGTCGCTCTACCTGATCGCCTCCGGCTCGCCGGTGGCGGGCGTGGCGCTGTTCGCGTGGGGCGCGACCGAGCTGTTCATCGTCGACAAGACGCTGCGGCCCAAGCTCGTCGGCGGCCCGATCAAGCTGCCGTTCCTGCCGACGTTCTTCGGCCTCATCGGCGGCGTCAAGACGATGGGGTTCCTCGGCCTGTTCATCGGGCCGGTGCTGATGGCGCTCCTTGTCGCGATCTGGCGCGAGTGGCTGCACGAGATGAACGCGCCGGAGCCCGCCGACGTCGCCGCGGCGCGAGCCTCCGCGGAGGCGAACGCAAGACGGGACGAATGATCTTCCGTCCGGGTCGGATTTTCGCCCGGATCGCCTGTTCATCCCGTTTCCGTTCTGGCATGTTGCTGCCGCACCAGCACCATGTTGCACATCGCCGCTCCCGCCGAATTCAGGCTTGACGGGATCGGCGTTGTTGTCCCTTTTCAGTTTTTGAGCGTGGTCTTGCCGGCCGCGCAGATTCGGATTGTTTTTTTCGCGGATGACCGACTCCAACCTGCTCCTGCTCCTCATCCTGCTCCCCTTCATGGGCAGCGCGCTTGCCGCGATGCTGCCGGGGAACGCGCGCAACGGGGAAGCCTGGCTGTCGGGAGGCGTCGCCGTCACCGCCTTCGCCATCGCCGCCTCGCTCTTTCCCGACGTCGCCAATGGCGGGGTGGTGCGCCGCGAGATCGCGTGGATGCCCGAGCTGGGGCTCAACTTCACGCTCAGGATGGACGGCTTCGCCTGGATGTTCACGATGCTGATCACCGGCATCGGCCTGCTCGTCGTCATCTACGCGCGCTACTACATGTCGCCGAAGGACCCGGTGCCGCGCTTCTTCGCGTTCCTGCTCGCCTTCATGGGCGCGATGCAGGGCATGGTCATCTCCGGCAACCTGATCCTGCTCGGCATCTTCTGGGAGCTGACCAGCATCTTCTCCTTCCTGCTGATCGGCTACTGGCACCACAACGCCGCCGCCCGCGACGGCGCGCGCATGGCGCTCATCATCACCGGCATCGGCGGGCTGGCGCTGCTCGTCGGGCTGATCCTGATCGGCCACATCGTCGGCAGCTACGAGCTCGACGTGGTGCTGGCGTCGGGCAACACCATCCGCGACCACGAGCTATACGTGCCGGCGCTGCTGCTCGTCCTGCTGGGCGCGCTGACCAAGAGCGCGCAGTTCCCGTTCCACTTCTGGCTGCCCAACGCCATGGCCGCGCCGCCGCCGGTCTCGGCCTACCTGCATTCGGCGACGATGGTGAAGGCGGGCGTGTTCCTGCTGGCGCGGCTGTGGCCGGTGCTGTCGGGCACCGACGAGTGGTTCCTGATCGTCGGCTTCACCGGCATGGCGACGCTGCTGCTCGGTGCGTTCTTCGCCATCTTCCAGCAGGACCTGAAGGGCCTGCTCGCCTATTCGACGATCAGCCACCTCGGCCTCATCACCACGCTGCTCAGCCTCGGCAGCCCGCTCGCGGCGGTGGCGGCGATCTTCCACATGATGAACCACGCCACGTTCAAGGCGTCGCTGTTCATGGCTGCCGGCATCATCGACCACGAGGCGGGCACGCGCGACATGCGCAAGCTCTCCGGCCTGTTCGCGTTCCTGCCGATCACGGCGACGCTGGCCATGGTGGCGGGCGCGGCGATGGCCGGCGTGCCGCTGCTCAACGGCTTCCTGTCGAAGGAGATGTTCTTCGCCGAGACGCTGGAGCAGCATCACGGGTCGCTGCTCGACGGTGCCGCGCCCTATGCGGCGACCATCGCCAGCGCCTTCGGCGTCGCCTATTCGCTGCGCTTCATCCACACGGTGTTCTTCGGGCCGAAGCCGGTCGACCTGCCGCGCGAGCCGCACGAGCCGCCGCACTGGATGCGCCTGCCGATCGAGCTTCTGGTGCTGATCTGCCTGATCGTCGGCATCATCCCCGGTATCACGGTCGGCCCCTATC
>JAEZXF010000293.1 GCA_023419995.1 Pseudomonadota bacterium
GGCTCGCGTCATCAGATCCTGGCCTCCTTCCAGCCAGCATCTTGAATCACAAACCGCAGCCAATGGGAATCCCAGCCGATTCAGTCAAAAATTGAACCGCTCTAGGGGGAATCCGTCATGGCTCCGGCAGGCAATCGGCTCGCTTCCGACAGATAAACGGACGGCAGGCGCGCCGTCGTCCCAGTCGGTTGAGAACGGGATCGCTGTCCACTCCATTGCAGTCTGGCTGACGACAGTCTGGCTAGCTTGGGGTTCCTCGGGAAGTGGTCCCGGCTTCTCCCGCGAACGTCGCCGTGACGGGACGATCAGGCGCCGCCTTGGGTGCGCAGCAATGCCCTGAAGTCCATGAAGCCCGCGAGACTCAGGGCCAACACCGTCAGGTTGATGCGGCCGACCGGAGCGATCGTCGCACTCGAGGCCTGCCCCGTCCGGCCCCTGATGACGCCCGCCCGACAACGGTTGGAACCCGACCAATCCGCTCGGAAAGGAAGCCTTCCCGCAGCCTGATTGTTCGGCCTTGCCGAATAATTAGACCATATCATTCAATTTGACAGAACGAATTCCGTCCCTAGTTTACGCTCATTGGGAGAACAGGTTGCTCCATGACCCCGATTTTATCCCTCTCCGGAGCAAATGTTATCCAGAGTGTCGACCGGATGCTCCCCGGGTGCATCCTCGTGCTGATCGTCACTGCGGCGGCATTCGGATTTCGCCAGATTCCCGGCCTGCACGCGGTCAATCCGATGTTCATCGCCATCCTGATAGGCGTGACCTTTGCCAATGTTACCTCGGTTCCCCGGCAGGCCCTTCCCGGCATAGAGTTTCTGGGCAAGAAGCTGCTTCGCTTCGCCGTTGCCTTGCTCGGTCTGCAACTCACCCTTGCGCAGGTCTTCGACGTCGGCGCGACGGGCATGCTCCTGCTGGCGGCGGTGGTCGTGTCGACATACGGCTTCACGCTCCTGGTCGGCCGCCTCCTCGGCATCGATCCCGGCCTCACGAGGCTGCTCGCGGCGGGGACGTCGATTTGCGGAGCGTCGGCGATCGCCGCCGCGAATGCGGCCGAGCAGGCGGCGGACGAGGACGTATCCTATGCCATCGCATGCATCACGCTTTTCGGCACGCTCGCCATCGTGATCTATCCGATGCTCGCGTCCCTGCTGGACATGGGAGCGCTGGATTTCGGCTTCTGGACCGGCGCGTCCGTCCACGAAGTGGCGCAGGTGGTCGTGACCGGCTTCCAGCGCGGTGCGGAAGCAGGCGAGCTGTCCGTCGTCGTGAAGCTGTCGCGGGTGCTGCTGCTCGCCCCTCTGCTCGTCACGGTCGCCCTCCTCGTCGCCCGCAGTCAGCGCGCGACGGGATCCGTTCCCCTTGGTCTGGGCCAGATTCTGCCGTTCTTCGTGCTGTGCTTCATTCTGCTGATGCTGGCGCATACGGCGGGGCTGGTGCCGGAGTCCGCCCGGCGGGTCGTCGTGGAGGTGACGCCGGTCATGCTCACGGCCGCGCTGGGCGCGCTGGGCCTCGGCACGAGCTTTTCGGCGCTGCGCGAGCGGGGCTCCAGACCGCTCCTGCTCGCGGCGCTCGCCACCGTCTTCATTTCCTCCTCGAGCCTGCTGATATTGCCCCTTCTAGGATAGAGCCCGAATTCCGGTTTCAGGTATGACCCTCGATCAACTGCGCATATTCGTTACCGTCGCCGAACTGCAGCATGTGACCCGCGCTGCCGAGCAGCTGAACATGACGCAGTCCTCCGTCAGCGCGGCGATCTCGGCCCTGGAGGCGCGGCATCAGATCATGCTGTTCGACCGGGTCGGACGCGGGATCGAGATCACGGCCGAAGGCGCCCAGTTTCTCGATCAGGCTCAGGCGGTCCTTGCCCAGGTCAATGTCGCGGAGACGATGCTGGCGGACCTGGCTGGCACGCGGCGCGGCTCGCTCACGATCTTCGCCAGCCAGACGATCGCCAATTACTGGCTTCCCGCCTATGTGGTCGCCTACATGCAGCGATATCCGAATATCCGCCTCAACGTGGAGATCGGCAACACCTCCGAGAGCGCCGCCGCCGTCCTTGGCGGGCGCGCGCAGCTGGGCTTCATAGAAGGCGACGTCGATCTCCCGGTATTGCAGATGACCGATGTCGCGGAGGATCGGCTGGTCCTCATCGTCGGCAGCCAGCATCCTTGGGCGGTCCGCGCACCCGATCTGCCGGGCGACATCAGGCGCGCGAAATGGGCTTTGCGCGAAGCCGGATCCGGCACCCGCTCCAGCTTCGAACAGGCCCTGGCGGCTTACGGGCTTCTGCCCACGGATTTGAACGTCGCGCTTGAGCTGCCCTCGAACGAGGCCCTGTGCACGGCGGTGGCTGCCGGCGAGCTGGCGACCGTCATGTCGGAATCCGTCGTGGCGGCAGGGGTCGCGGCCGGTCGGCTGGTCAAGCTTCCACTCGATATCGGCCGCCGCACTTTTCGGCTGATCAACCACAAGGACCGCCATCTGACGAGGGCCGCGCTCGCCTTCATGGAGCTGCTGCCGTCCGTCTGATCGCGCCGCGCACCAACGCTCGTGATCGGGTGAACAAAGTATATTTAATCCGCTGACAATAAATTCGGCGAGATCGGAATTGTTTTTACAAATCTAAACAGAGCCATCATGCGATGCGGATGGCAATTCACGAATATTGCGTGGATCGACAGTGCGTGTGTTGTCAACTTATGCTCGGATTCAGGCGGCAATGTGATTAAATGCACTAGGACATAAAAATCTCATTTGACATAATGACTCTGTCTGCTAGTATTACAAATTGACGAAATTCAAGAGGACAATATCAGACAATGCTTCAGAAGAGCGTTCGGCGGGCGGCGTTGCCCGGAGGGACGTTCGAGGCTGCCTTTGGCGATCCGTGCCGTGAAGGCCATCTTGGGAGGATGCAATCTTATGACCGTAGCCCTTATAAACCGGCGGAATGTCATTCTCGGCGCTGCCGCCGGAGCCCTTCTCGGTCGGGTGCCTGCTTTTGCCGCCGGCGACCTGATCCCTGTAACCCTCGCGGAAAGCCAGGGGCATGGCTGGGCCTTGTTCTACGCCGCCGATGCGTTCGATCTGTGGGAGAAGAACGGGCTGAAGGCCGACATCTCCCGGCACACGGCCGGGCGGCTCGCCATGGAAGCCGTCATGAGCTCTCGCGCGAACTTCTGTACCGCCACGGATAGCCCGTTCGTGCTCGGCAATCTGCGGGGCCATCGCCTGATCGCCGTTGCGGATTTCACGCGCTCCTGGGACCTCGTGGTGACGGTGCGCACCGATCGCGGCATCGAAGGTCCCGGCGACCTGAAGGGCAAGACGATCGCAACCCAGTTCGGCACGAGCGGTCATTACTATCTGAGCCGCTACCTCACCGCCCATGGCCTGTCTCTCACCGACATCAAGATGATGAACGTCGGCGGAACCGACATGGTCAACGCTCTGATGCGCGGCGACATCGACGGCTTCGCCTGGAACGTCCGCTCCGGACAGGTTGCCCAGAACCAGCTTCCGGACATGATCAAGATGCTGTCCAACGACGGGGTCACCTCGGCATGGTCGAACCACCGGCTGATGGTGACCAACACGGAGACTGTCGAGAACAATCCCGAGGTCGTGCACCGCGCGCTTCGGGCTCTCTTCGATGCCGAGACGGCGATGAAGGAGCAGAGAGAGGAGATCGTCGACTATGTCGCTGACCTGACCAAGACATCGAAGGAGCACACGATAGAGGACTTCGCGTTGAGCGATTTCACTGTCGAGCTCGGGGAGAACCTCATCGACAGCATGGTCACGAACGCGGAATGGGCCATCGACGTGGGCATTTCGAAGGAGCCGAAGGACGATATCCGGACGCTGCTGCGCGAAGCTGTCCGCGACGACTTCATGCGGGCGGTTCGACCGGACCGCGTCAAGCTTGCGTGAAGAACCATGGCGAGTGCGATTGAAATTCAGGATGTCTCGAAACTGTACTCGACCAGCGTGGGAGGCGCGGCCTGGGCGCTGCAAGGCGCCTCGTTCACGCTGAGCCGGGGGCAGTTCGTGTGTGCCATCGGCCCGAGCGGCTGCGGGAAGACAACGTTGCTGAACCTGATGGCGGGGTATTTCCAGCCGACGCAGGGCAGCGTGCGCATCGACGGCGCCCCGATCACGGCCCCGGGGCCGGATCGCGGCGTGGTTTTTCAGGACTACGCCTTGTACCCGTGGCTGACTGCGCGCCGCAACGTCGAGTTCGGGCTGAAGGTGCGGGGGGTGCCCGCGGAGGAGCGCGCCAGGCTGGCGTTGGAGTATCTCGAGCTGGTCGGTCTCGCCCGAGCGGCCGACAGCTATCCGCACGAATTGTCGGGTGGCATGCGCCAGCGCGTCGCGGTGGCGCGTGCCCTCGTCAACAAGCCGGATTTCCTGCTCATGGACGAGCCCTTCGCTGCGGTGGATTCCCTGACGCGCGCAAGCCTGCAGCAGGAGCTGGTGCGCATGTGGCAGGAGCTCGGCATCGGCATCTTCATGATTACCCACAACATCGAGGAAGCGGTTTTCCTCGCCGAGCGGGTGATCGTCATGACGCCCCACCCGGGGCGCATCCAGGAATCGATCGAGGTCGATCTGCCCTATCCGAGGAATCGCGCGTCGACCGAGTTCGGCCTGATGTACGCAAAGGTGAGCGATGCCTTCCATCAAATGGGTGATCTGGAGGGGGAGGCGGGAGCATGAGTGACGCGGGCCAAATGACATCCAAGCAAGAGGCTGGCGCCGTTCTCGAAAGAGAGTTCATCGAGACCGTCGCCAGACAGCGCGCGGCGAAGAAACGGCGCCAGATAGCCCTCAACATCTCGGGCGTGGCGATATTCCTGGTGCTGTGGCAGCTCTCGCCGTACATCGTTCCGGGATTGGACAACCTCCTGTTTCCTCCCCCCACCGAGGTCGCGGCGGTGATGCGGGAGATGATCGTCTCCGGCGAGCTTCTGAACCATACTGTCGTCAGCGGCATGCGGGCGCTGGCCGGCTTCGTCATCGGCGGGATCCTGGGCGTGGTGCTGGGCGTTCTCACCGGCCGGCTGGAGGCATTCAGCCATTTGGTGGATCCGGTGCTGCAAGCCTTCCGCTCCATCCCCGCCATCGCCTTTGTTCCGCTGGCGATCATCTGGTTCGGCCTCGGCGAAGCGTCGAAGATCTTCCTGATATCGTTCGGCACGTTCTTCCCGGTCTGGATCAACACCATGATCGGCGTCAGGGATATCCCGACCATCTATGTGAGATCGGCGGCCAGTCTCGGCGCGCGCCCGGACCAGATCATGTTCCGGGTCATCCTGCCCGCGGCGACGCCGTTCATCATCGCCGGCTTCCGGCTCGCCACCGCCGTTGCGCTCGTGGTTCTCGTCGCCGCCGAGCTGGTGGGCGCCAGCAGCGGTCTCGGCTATCTCATCTCCTATTCCCACCTCGTGTTCCGCGTCGACATCATGTTCGTGGGGTTGATCATGCTCGGCATCCTGGGGTTCGTCACCGACCGGATTTTCCTGTTCGCCACCGCGCGGTTGTTCCCGTGGTACGGGATAGAATCGCGGCGCTGAGACATGTCTGTCGCTGACACGATTCTCCGCGGCGGTCGCATCCTGACCGGGAACGGGGAGGATGCGACCGTCGAGGCTGTCGCCATCCGGGGCGGCCGCATCCTCGCGGTGGGCTCCGACAGGGATGTCGCGGCCCTCCGCGGACCTTCCACGACGGTTGTTCCTCTCGACGGGCGAAGCGTCATCCCGGGGATCGTCGATGCCCATGCCCATCTCGAGCGCGAAGGGCTCAAGTCCCTGCGGCCGTCGCTTGCCCATGCGCGCTGCGTCGCGGACATTCTCGACGTCGTTCGCACACAGGCACGCAAGCAGGCGGCGGGGACATGGATCGTCACGATGCCGATCGGCGCGCCGCCGTTCCATTTCGATGCGCTCGAGACGCTGGCGGAAAGAAGGCTCCCGACCCGGGCCGAGCTCGACGATGCCGCCCCCGACCATCCGGTTTGCATCGGCGGCCTGTTCGGCAACTGGGGTCGGCCGCCGTCCTACATCGCGCTCAACACCTGCGCCCTTGCCCGCACCGGCATTCTCGCGGGGCGCAAGCCGGAATGTGCCGGCGTCGAGATCCAGTACACCGAGGCTGGGGAACCGAACGGATGGATCATCGAGCACAATCGAAGGCTGACCGTCGATTTCGACCTGCTCCGGAATATTCCGGGTTTCGATTTCGCGCAGCGTCTCGAAGGTCTGCGGCGTTCGATCAGGCTCTATCACGGGGTGGGAACGACCGCGGTCTATGAAGGACACGGCTCTGCCGCGGAAACGATCGCGGTCTATCGCGAGCTTGCCGAAAGGGGGGAGCTCTCGATGCGCAGCTTCCTTTGCGTCAGTCCCTCGTGGGCCGATGCGTCCGAAGCGAAGCGCGCGATGCGTGATTGGCTGGGCTTCGCCCGCGGCACCGGTCTTGGCGACGACTGGCTGCGCGTCGCCGGGATCTTCGTCGGGATCGAAGGCGATCCGACCGTTGCCCGATTGTGCCGCGACGCGCTTCCCAACACCGGCTGGACGGGGTTCGTGGAGTGGTACAACCGCTTGGATGATTTTCGCGAGATCGCATTTCTCGCCGCACAGAACGATCTGCGGCTGAACACCATCGTCAAGGATCGTCTGCCGGAGATACTGACCATCCTCGAGGAGGTCGATCGCAGATACGGCATTGCACGCAAGAGCTGGGTGATCGAGCACATAGGCATGATCGACGACGCCGATTTCGCTCGAATCAAGGCGCTCGGCCTCAGCGTTACGGTCATCCCGGTCTATATGCTTTGGAAGAACGGCGAGGTTTACCGCCCCAGGATCGGTGACGGCGAGAACTTCGTCCCGCTGCGCACCCTGCTCGAAGAGGGAATCCCGACCGGGGCCGGCACCGACAACATCCCCTACAATCCCTTCTTCACGATGTGGGCGATGCGCAAGCGGCAGG
>JAEZXF010000334.1 GCA_023419995.1 Pseudomonadota bacterium
TGGTCAACGTGACCAATCGTGCCGATGTTGACATGCGGCTTCGTACGCTCAAATTTACCCTTGGCCATGTGACTTCTCCATTCCTTGCGCGCCCGTGCGGGCTAGTCTGTCTCTACTCGCGGCCGGCGCGCGGCTACGCGTACTTCTTCTGGATTTCCTGAGCGACGGCGGTGGGCACCGGCTCGTAATGGTCGAACTGCATCGTGTACTGGGCGCGGCCCTGCGACATCGAACGCAGCGTATCGACATACTTGAACATGTTGGCCAGCGGAACCATCGCATTGATGACGACCGCGACGCCGCGAGCTTCCTGACCCTGGATCTGGCCACGGCGGCTGTTCAGATCGCCGATCACCGAACCGACGTAATCCTCCGGCGTGACGACTTCGACCTTCATGATCGGCTCGAGGAGCTGCGCACCGGCCTTCTGAGCACCTTCACGGAAGGCGGCACGCGACGCGATCTCGAACGCGAGAACCGAGGAGTCGACATCGTGGAAGGCGCCGTCGATCAGCGTCGCCTTGACGCCGAGCATCGGGAACCCGGCCAGCGGACCAGACGACAGAACGCTCTGGATGCCCTTCTGGACGCCCGGAATGTATTCCTTCGGAACAGCGCCGCCGACGATCTTCGATTCGAAGACGAAGTCCTCGCCCTCGGAGTTCGGCTCGAACACCAGCTTGACGCGGGCGAACTGGCCGGTGCCGCCGGTCTGCTTCTTGTGCGTGTAGTCGATCTCGGCAGCGCGGGTGATCGTCTCGCGATACGCAACCTGCGGCGCGCCGACATTCGCCTCGACCTTGAACTCGCGACGCATGCGGTCGACGAGAATGTCGAGATGCAGTTCACCCATGCCGGCGATGATGGTCTGGCCGCTTTCCTCGTCGGTCTTGACGCGGAAGGACGGATCCTCGGCAGCGAGACGATTGAGCGCGAGGCCCATCTTCTCCTGATCGCCCTTGGTCTTCGGCTCGATCGCGATCTGGATGACCGGATCGGGGAACTCCATACGCTCCAGGATGACCGGCTTCAGCGGGTCGCAGAGCGTGTCGCCCGTCGTGGTATCCTTGAGACCGGCCAGAGCGACAATGTCGCCGGCGAACGCCTCTTCGATGTCCTCACGCGAGTTGGAATGCATCTGCAGCATGCGGCCGATGCGCTCTTTCTTGCCCTTGACGGTGTTCTCGAGAGTGATGCCCTTGGTGAGCTTGCCCGAATAGATGCGGGCGAAGGTCAGCGAACCGACGAACGGGTCGTTCATGATCTTGAACGCGAGCATCGCCAGCGGCTCGTCGTCCGACGACTTGCGGGTCATCTCGGCTTCGGTCTTCGGATCGATGCCCTTGATGTCCGGCACTTCGTTCGGCGCCGGCAGGAAGTCGACCACTGCATCAAGAAGCGGCTGCACGCCCTTGTTCTTGAACGCGGTTCCGCAGAACACCGGGTGGAACTTCACGCCGATGGTGCCGATGCGGATCAGGCGACGCAGCTCGTCGTTCGACGGAAGGTTGCCCTCGAGATAGGCGTTCATCGCGTCGTCGTCCATCTCGACGGCCGCTTCGATCATCTTCTCGCGGTACTCTTCGGCCTTGTCCTGCAGGTCGGCCGGGATGTCGGTGACGTCCCACTGCGCGCCGAGCGACTCGTCGCGCCAGACGAGCGCCTTCATCTCGATCAGGTCGACGACGCCCTTGAAGTCGTTCTCGGCGCCGATCGGAAGCTGCATGGCGACCGGGATCGCGCCCAGGCGCGACTGGATCATCTCAAGGCAGCGGTAGAAGTCCGCGCCGATCTTGTCCATCTTGTTGCAGAAGATCATGCGCGGGACATGATACTTCTCGGCCTGGCGCCACACCGTCTCGGTCTGCGGCTCGACGCCGGCGTTGGAATCGAGCAGCGCGATGGCGCCGTCGAGCACGCGCAGCGAGCGCTCCACCTCGATGGTGAAGTCGACGTGGCCGGGGGTGTCGATGATGTTGAAGCGGCGGTTCTTGCCGTCACGGCCCTTCCACGAGGTGGTGGTGGCAGCGGACGTGATGGTGATGCCGCGCTCCTGCTCCTGCTCCATCCAGTCCATGGTCGAGGCGCCGTCGTGCGTCTCGCCCCGCTTGTGGTGCTTGCCGGTGTAATACAGAATCCGCTCGGTCGTCGTCGTCTTGCCGGCGTCGATATGCGCCATGATACCGAAATTGCGGTAGTCTTCGATCTTGAATTCGCGGGCCATCGGGGGTGCCTCTCGTTTCCGCTCGCCGGATTACCAGCGGTAGTGCGCGAAGGCGCGGTTGGCCTCGGCCATCTTGTGCGTATCCTCACGCTTCTTGACGGCGGTGCCACGGTTGTTGGCGGCGTCGAGCAGCTCGCCCGAAAGACGATCGACCATGGTGGTCTCGTTGCGCTTGCGCGCGGCCGAGATCAGCCAGCGGATCGCCAGCGCCTGACGGCGCTCGGGGCGGACGTCGACCGGAACCTGGTAGGTGGCGCCGCCGACGCGGCGCGAACGGACCTCGATGTGCGGAGCGACGTTGTCCAGCGCCTGGTGGAAGACGGCGACCGGCTCCTGCTTCGTCTTGGCCTGCACCTGGTCGAGCGCGCCGTAGACGATCGTCTCGGCCGTCGACTTCTTGCCGTGCAGCATGACGGCGTTCATGAACTTGGTGACGACGAGATCGCCGAACTTCGGGTCCGGGTTGATCTCACGCTTCTCTGCTTTGTGGCGTCGGGACATATTCTTCGTCTCTCACGATCGTCGGCTTGGCGCAAAACGAAAGCGCCGAAGCCGGGATAACCCTTACTTCGGACGCTTGGCGCCGTACTTCGAGCGGCGCTGCTTGCGGTTCTTCACGCCCTGCGTGTCGAGCACGCCGCGGATGATGTGGTAGCGCACGCCCGGAAGGTCCTTCACGCGGCCGCCGCGGATCATGACCACGGAGTGCTCCTGAAGGTTGTGGCCTTCGCCGGGGATATAGCCGATCACTTCGAAGCCGTTCACAAGACGAATCTTCGCGACCTTGCGCAGCGCCGAGTTCGGCTTCTTCGGCGTCGTGGTGTAGACGCGCGTGCAAACGCCCCGCATCTGCGGGATGGCCTGCATGGCCGGAACCTTGTTGCGCTTCACCGGCGCTATGCGCGGCTTGCGGATCAGCTGGTTGACGGTAGGCATCAAACCTTCCTTCTATCTCAAAACCCGTGCCTCAAACCCTGTTCAGGGCCGTTTCGGCGACCTTTCCATACGGCAATTCGGGCACCAAACCGCCTCCGGCGGTCCTGCCCGAACAAAACGCAGAGGAAACGGAAGCCGTTTCGTGCAAGCCGGCAATGTCTAAATCGCTCGTAAAACGAACCCTGTTTGAGGCCAACTCCAGGGCGCGACGCCCCGAAAAGAAAAGCCTCACATCGGCTCAGACGTCGCGGCTTCTACTCGCAACTCAGCCATCGTCAAGCCCCGACAAGCCAAGAACCGCGCGGCTTTGGCCAGTTTCGCCCTTCCCCGCGCCGCCTCGCAACAATATTGCGCGGACTCGCCCGCCCGCTGCGATTCATGACCGCCGGCAACCTGTCGCCGGCGCCGGAATCGTGCGAAACAGGGCCATCGCAGGAGTACGGCACCGTGAACGACAACGAAGTGAAGCCCGTCACCATCATCGTCGGCCGGGTCTGGCGCAGCAAGGGCGGCGAATCGCAGGGCGTGCACGTGATGCTCACCGCGCCGGACGACGATTCCGCCGTGCGCAAGGCGCTCGAGGCGCTCGCCGCCGAGGGCTATGCCGAGGCCGAGCTCGACCAGATCGGCGATATGGACGGCCCGCCGGACGAAGAGCCGCATCTTTCCGCCTACCAGGGCGCGCTCGAGGGCGAGGTCGCGATCGTCACCTTCGAGGAGCCGTTCTGACGGCCACCCGCGCCGTTGCCGGGACGCGACCGCGGAACGGGACGAGGGAGCGGTTCGACAGGGTAAAAGGCCGCCTGGTTGGGGGCCACCAACCAGGCGGCTAACGGTATGCGACCCAAAAGAGGAATCACACCCACGCCGCATCGCCCCCCGAATGCGGAACAACGCAGCGACCCTTCCTCAATAGCCTCCGGCGGACAATTCTCCTACTCCCATTTGGGATAGGACGGATGAGCCACGTGCCTGCGAGGCAGCCGGCCCCCGCGGGCCCGCCGGCAAACGAAAAGGGCGGCCCGAGGGCCGCCCTTCCGGTTCGCGGTGCGCGCTGCCGCCTACTGCGGCAGCTGGTCGTCGACGCCCTGCACGTAGAAGTTCAGGCCGAGCAGGAAGCTGTCCTCGGCGACCTCGCCCTCGGCCAGCCACGGCGTGCCGTCCTGCTTGTTGATCGGGCCGGTATAGGGGTTGAACTCGCCGGACTTGATCTTGGCCTCGGTCTCCTCGGCCAGCGCCTTCACGTCGTCGGGCATGTTGGTGTAGGGCGCCATCACCACGTGGCCCTCCTTCATGCCGCCCCACACGTCGACCTGGTCCCACGTGCCGTCCATCACCTTCTGGATGCGCTCGATGTAGTACGGGCCCCAGTCGTCGACGATCGCGGTGAGCTGCGTCTCCGGACCGAACTGGATCATGTCGGTCGCCTGGCCGAAGGCCTTGATGCCGCGCTCGGCCGCGACCTGCAGCGGCGCCGTCGAATCGGTGTGCTGGGTGATGATGTCGACGCCCTGGTCGATCAGCGCCTTGGCCGCGTCGGCTTCCTTGCCGGCGTCGAACCAAGTGTTGGCCCACACCACCTTGACCTTGAAATCAGGATTGACCGACTGCGCGCCGAGCAGGAAGGCGTTGATGCCCATCACCACTTCCGGAATCGGGAACGAGGCGATGTAGCCGGCCACGCCCGCATTCGACATCTTGGCGGCGATCACGCCCTGCACGTAGCGGCCTTCGTGGAACTTGGAGTTGTAGGTCGCGACGTTCGGATGCTCGCGCTTGTAGCCGGTGGCGTGCTCGAACTTGATGTCGGGGAAGCGCCCGGCCACGGCGTTGGTGCCGTCCATGAAGCCGAAGGAGGTGGCGAAGATGATGTCGCAGCCCGAGCGCGCGAGGCGCTCGAGGGCGCGCTCGGTGTCGGCGCCCTCGGGCACGCTCTCCAGATAGGCGGTCTCGAGCTTGTCGCCGAAATGCTTCTGCGCGTCGAGCAGGCCCTGGTGGTGCTGGTAGGAATAGCCGAAGTCGCCGATCGGCCCGACGTAGATGAAGCAGGCCTTCGTCTTGTCCTGCGCGAAGGCCGCGCCCGGGATCAGCATGGCGGCCGATGCGGCGAGCGCCAGAAGTGTCTTTCTCATGTGTCCGTCCTCTGTTGAGATGTGCGAAAGGATCTTTTTCAGCTGCGTTAACGATCGGGAACGAAGGGCTGCGCGAGGCAGGCCGGCGTGTTCACCATCGTCAGTCTCCTGTTGCGCGAGATTAGAACGAGAACCACGATCGTGGCCAGATAGGGAAGCGCGGAAAGCAGTTGAGAAGGGATGGGCCAGCCCAGCGCCTGCGCGTGGAGCTGGCCGATCGACACCGCCCCGAACAGATAGGCGCCGGCCAGCACCCGCCACGGCCGCCACGAGGCGAACACCACCAGCGCCAGCGCGATCCAGCCGCGCCCGGCGCTCATGCCTTCCACCCACTGCGGCACGTAGACCAGCGCCAGGAACCCGCCGGCGAGCCCCGCGCACGCGCCACCGAACATGACCGCGAGATAGCGGATGGCGATGACCTTGATGCCGAGCGCGTGCGCCGAGGCGTGGTTGTCGCCGACGGCGCGCAGCGTCAACCCCGCCTTGGTGTAGAACAGGAAGTAGGCGACGCCCGCCGTCAGCAGGATCGACAGGTAGAAGATCGGGTCCTGCCCGAACAGCAGCCGGCCGACATAGGGAAGGTCGGTGAGGTAGGGGATGTAGAGCGTGCCCATCTTGACGCCGGGCAGGCCGATGAAGGCCTCGCCGATCATGCCCGACAGGCCGAGGCCCAGCAGCGTCAGCGCCAGTCCCGTCGCCACCTGGTTGGTCACCAGCGTCAGCGTCAGGAATGCGAACAGCAGCGAGAACGCCGCCCCCACCACGATCGCCGCGAACACGCCGAGCCATGGCGACCCCGTGGTCTGCGCCACAGCGAAGCCGCTGACGGCGCCCATGATCATCATGCCCTCAACGCCGAGGTTGAGCACGCCGGAGCGCTCGACCACCAGTTCGCCCATGGCGGCGATGAGCAGCGGCGTCGCCGCGGTGGCGATGGTGATGACGACGGCCTCAAACATGGGACGCCTCCCCGGCCGCGGCGGCCTGCGGCCGTACCAGACGGATGCGGTAGTGGATGAGCGTGTCGCAGGCGAGCACGAAGAACAGGATGAGGCCCTGGAAGGCGCGCACCACCTTGTCGGAAAGGCCGACCGAGATCTGCGCCGCCTCACCGCCGAGATAGGTCAGTGCCAGCACCAGCCCG
>JAEZXF010000377.1 GCA_023419995.1 Pseudomonadota bacterium
GCCTTCCACGCCGCCGCCGCGCTCGCGCCGACGACCACGGCGCGCCTGTCCGCAAGGTCGAGGAAGACGGGAAGGACGCTCAGCGCGCCGATCCGCGGCGGGGCGAAGTCACTCTGCTGCCTGGGGACGAGCTTCATCGATGATCCTCCTGATCTCTGCGCGGCAGGAGCCGCAATTGGTGCCGGCGCGAAGGCTCTCGCCGATCTCCCGGACGCTGCGGCAGCCGCCGGCGACCGAAGCGGCGATCTGGTCGATCCCGACATTGAAGCAGGAGCAGACGATGCGGCCGATCGACGGCAGGGGCACGGGCGAGCGGCCCGACAGCAGCGCCGCCCGGTCCGCCGCGGCGAGCGGCGGGCGGGAGGCGAGCAGCGACAGCAGCCAGTCGCGCGGCGGCAGCTGGCCGGGCGCGGCGACGAGCAGGGCCTCGGCCAGCGCCTCGTTCCCGTCCAGCGCCGCGGCGCGATAGGCGAGGCCGCGCCTGTCGGTGTACTCGACCAGCCGGTCGGGCGCGAAGGCGTCGAGGAAGGGGCGCGACAGCAGGATGCCCTGGTCCGGCGTCTCGGTCCCGCACAGCTCGTAGACCCAGCCGCCCTCGACGGGGAACCGGTGCCAATGGACGAAGCCGGTGGGGCGCAGGTCGCGCCGGCTCATCAGCACGCCGGCCCAGGCGACGGCCTCGCGCTCGATCCGCACCGGCACGTTCTTCAGCTCCGGCTGGCCGGAGAACGGATCCGTCAGCGGCGTGGCCAGCGCCCCGGCGCCGGCATTCGCGGCGAACTGGCCGCTCCAGTGCATCGGCAGGAACGCGGTGCCGGCCTTCTGGCCGCCGGAGACGGCGACCCGGGCCCGCGCGAAGCCGTAGGGGCTCGACACGCGCGCGAGGTCGCCGTCGGCCAGCCCGTGGCGCGCTGCGTCCTCCGGCGCGATCTCGAGCACCGGCGCGGGCGCGTTCGCCATCAGCCGCGGCACGCGGCCGGTCCGCGTCATCGTGTGCCACTGGTCCCGCAGCCGGCCGGTATTGAGCGCGACGGGGCGCCGGGCATCGGCGGGCAGCGCAACCCCTTCCTGGCGCACGGCGACGAAGCGCGCGCGTCCGTCCGGCGTCGGGAACCGGCCGTTCGCGAGCAGCCGTTCGGCGGGGGCGCCGTTCCGGGGCTGCGGCCAGTGAACCGGCGCCATGCGCTCGTAGTCCGCGTCGCCGATGCCCGCGAGCGCGCCGATGTCGAACAGCCGGCCGCCCTCGTTCTCGAAGGCGGAGAGCCGCGCGTGCTCGCGGAAGATCGCCGCCGGTCCGTCGAACGCGAAGGCTTCGCCGTGGCCCATGCGGCGGGCGACGTCGCAGATGATCCGCCAGTCCGCGCGTGCCGCGCCGGGCACGGGCAGGAACGGGCGCTGGCGCGACATGCGGCGCTCGGAATTGGTGACGGTGCCGCTCTTCTCGCCCCATGCCGCCGCCGGCAGCAGCACGTCGGCATGGCGCGTGGTGTCGGTGCGGGCGACGTCGGAGACGACGACGAACTCGCAGGCCTTCAGCGCCTCGCGCACCCGGTTCGCGTCCGGCATGCTGACGGCGGGATTGGTGCCCATGATCCACAGCGCCCTGACGCGGCCGTCGCCGGCGGCGCGGAACAGGTCGACGGCCTTCAGGCCGGCCTGCCGCGCCGTCGCCGGGGCGTTCCAGAAGCGCGAGACGCGCTCGACGTCCGCCGGCCGGTCGAAGTCCATGTGCGCGGCGAGCTGGTTGGCGAGCCCGCCCACCTCCCGACCGCCCATGGCGTTGGGCTGCCCGGTGATCGAGAACGGGCCCGTGCCCGGCCTGCCGATGCGGCCGGTCGCCAGATGGCAGTTGACGATGGCGTTGACCTTGTCGGTGCCGTGCGCCGACTGGTTGACGCCCTGGCTGTAGACCGTGACGCTGCGCTCAGTCGCGGCGAACAGCTCGTAGAACAGGCGCACGTCGGCCTCCGCGACGCCGCAGCCCGCCGCCACCCGCGCCGGCGACGACGCCTCGGCACCCGCCACGGCGACGGCTTCGGCGAAGCCGCTGGTGGAGGCGGCGACGAAGTCGCGGTCGACCGCGCCGGTGCGGTCGAGATGCGCCAGCAGGCCGTTGAACAGGAGCACGTCGGTGCCCGGACCGATCGCCAGATGCAGGTCGCCTTCCTCGGCCGTCGCGGTGCGGCGCGGATCGACGACGACGATCTTCGTGCCGCGCTCCCGCCGCGCGGCGAGCAGCCGCTGGTAGAGGATCGGGTGGCACCAGGCCGCGTTCGACCCGGCGAGCACCACGAAGTCGGCCTCCTCGAGGTCGGCATAGACGCCGGGGACGATGTCCTCGCCGAAGGCGCGCCGGTGGCCGGCGACGGAAGACGCCATGCACAGCCGCGAGTTGGTGTCGATGTTGGCCGAGCCGATGAAGCCCTTCATCAGCTTGTTGGCGACGTAGTAGTCCTCCGTGAGCAACAGGCCGGAGACGTAGAAGGCGACCGCGTCCGGGCCGTGCCTCTCCACCGTCTCTGAGAAGCGGCGCGCGACCAGGTCGAGCGCCTCGTCCCACGACGCCGGGCGCCCGCCGATCTCGGGCGCGAGCAGGCGCCCGTCGAGGCCGGTCGTCTCCGCGAGCGCGGCACCCTTGGAGCACAGCCTGCCGGAATTCGCCGGGTGGTCCGGGTCGCCGCGGACGGAGACTGCCCCGTTCGCGGCGACGCGCGCCAGCACGCCGCAGCCCACCCCGCAATAGGGGCAGGTGGTCCTCACCTCGGCGGCCGGCTCCTGCGGCATGGCGCTCACTCCGCCGCCGTCAGCGCGAGGTCGAGGTCGAGCCAGACGCGCCCCGCCTCGACCTTCACCGGGAAGGTGGCGACCGTGCCCCGGTCTGCGCCCTGCGCCTCGCCGGTCTCGAGCGAGAACACCCAGCCATGCATGGGGCAGGTGACGAACGCGCCGTGGACGATGCCCTCGCTGAGCGGGCCGGCGCGGTGCGGGCAGCGGTCGTCGATGGCGTAGACCCTGCCTTCGGCGGTGCGGAACACGCCGATGCGGCCTCGCGGGGTCGCCACGCAGCGCGCGCCGCGCAGCGGGATGTCGTCGATGCCGCCGATCTCGAACCAGGTCATCGCCTCACTCCGCCGCCTGCCGGAAGGACAGGGCCGCCATGGGCTGGAACTCGTGCTTGTCCTTGCCCGACGCGCGTTCCGACCACGGGTCCACCTGCGCGAACTTCTGGCTGTGGACGAAGCGGTCGTAATAGGCCTTGCGCCGTTCGGCATCGTCGAGCACCTGCCGCCTGACCTCGTCGTGGCCGACCCTTTTGGCCCATTTGTAGATGCGCTCGAGATAGCGCGCCTGCTCGCGGTACATCTGCGTCAGCGCGACGATCACCTCCAGCGCCTCGTCCTCGGTTCTGACGAGGCCGAGCACCTCGGTGCCGCGGATGTCGAGGCCGGCGGCCCCGGCGAAGTGGATCTCGAAGCCGGAATCGACGCAGATGACGCCGACGTCCTTGCAGGTTGCCTCGGCGCAGTTGCGCGGGCAGCCCGACACGGCCATCTTGACCTTGGCCGGAGTCCACGAGCCCCACATGAACTTCTCGATGCGGATGCCGAGCCCGGTGGAATCCTGCGTGCCGAAGCGGCACCAGTCCGATCCGACGCAGGTCTTCACCGTGCGCAGGCCCTTGGCGTAGGCGTGGCCCGAGACGAAGCCGGCCGCGCCGAGATCGGCCCAGACCGCCGGCAGGTCCTCCTTGCGCACGCCCAGCATGTCGATGCGCTGGCCGCCGGTCACCTTGACGGCCGGGATGGCGAACTTGTCGACCACGTCGGCGATGGCGCGCAACTCGGCGGACGAGGTGACGCCGCCCCACATGCGCGGGACGACGGAATAGGTGCCGTCCTTCTGGATGTTGGCGTGGACGCGCTCGTTGACGAAGCGCGACTGGTAGTCGTCGGCGTACTCGTCCGGCCAGTCGGCGACGAGATAGTAGTTGAGCGCCGGGCGGCATTTGGCGCAGCCGCAGGAGGTCTTCCACTCCAGTTCCTGCATGACGGCGGCGATGGTCTTGAGGCGCTTCGCCTTGATCAGGCGGCGGACCTCGTCGTGGCCGAGCGTGGTGCACGCGCACATCGGCTGGACGGCCGCCGGGTTGTAGCCGTCACCGAGCGTCAGCGTCATCAGCTTCTCGACCAGCCCGGTGCAGTTGCCGCACGAGGCGGACGCCTTGGTGTGGGCGCGGACGTCGTCCAGCGTGGTCAGGCCCTTGCCGACGATGGCGGAGACGATCGTGCCCTTGCAGACGCCGTTGCAGCCGCAGATCTCCGCATCATCCGCCAGCGCCGCAACGGCCGCCAGAGGGTCCGCCGGGGCACCCCCCTGGAAGGCCTGCCCGAAGATCAGCGTGTCGCGCATCGCCGACACGTCGGTCTGCTTCTTCTGCAGGTCGGCGAACCAGGCGCCGTCCGCGGTGTCGCCGAACAGCACCGTGCCGATGACGCGGTCGTCCCGCAGCACCACGCGCTTGTAGATGCCGGCGGAAGCGTCGCGCAGGACGATCTCCTCGCGATCCTCCCCGTCCGCGAAGTCGCCGACCGAGTAGAGGTCGATGCCGGTGACCTTGAGCTTGGTGGGCGTGTCGACATGGACGAAGCGCTCGTCGGCGCCGTCCGCCAGCGTCGCCGCCGCCACCTTCGCCATGCGGTAGAGGGGCGCGACGAGGCCGTAGACGTGGCCGCCCACCTCCGCGCACTCGCCGAGGGCGAGGATGTCCGGGTCGAACGTGCGCATCCGGTCGTCGGTGACGACGCCCCGGTTCACCATCAGGCCGACCTCCGCCGCCAGCGCGACGTTCGGCCGGATGCCGACCGCCATCACCACCAGCGTGGCCGGGATCACCGTGCCGTCGTCGAGCTCGACGCCCTCGACCCTGCCTTCTCCCGTGATCCGCCTGGTGTTCGCCCGCGTGACGACCTTGATGCCGCGCGCCTCGACCGCCTTCTGCAGCAGGTAGCCGGCCGCGGGGTCGAGCTGGCGCTCCATCAGCGTCGGCATGACGTGGCGCACGGTCCCGTCCATGCCGCGCTCCTTCAGGCCGGCCGCGGCTTCGAGCCCGAGCAGGCCGCCGCCGATCACGACCGCCTTCTGGCGCGACTGCGCGGCAAGCAGCATCGCGTTGACGTCGTCGAGGTCGCGATAGGTCAGCACGCCCGGCAGGTCGTTTCCCGGCACGGGAATGATGAAGGGCACGGAGCCGGTGGCGATGACGAGCCTGTCGTAGGGCTCGGTGACGCCGTGGTCGGAGGTGACGGTCTTCGTCTTGCGGTCGATGGCGACGATCCGGTGGCCCTTGTAGAGGGTGATGCCGTTGGCGACGTACCAGCCGTCGCCGTGGATGACGATCTCCTCGAACTGCTTCTCGCCCGACAGGACCGGCGACAGCATGATGCGGTCGTAGTTCACGCGCGGCTCGGCGTTGAAGATGGTGATGTCGTAGCGGCCGGGCGCGGCTTCCAGCAGGTGCTCCAGCATCCTGCCGGGTGCCATGCCGTTGCCGATGATGACGAGCTTGCTGCTCATGGCTGTCTCCTTCCCGTCCCTCATTCTGCGGCCTGGGCGAGCGACGCGGCCGGCGGGCCGGGGCGCCGTTCCATGCGCCGCACGGCGAGGTGCATCCATGCGAGGCAGGCGGCGACCAGGACGAACAGCAGCAGGAAGCAGCTCGACCAGATGCCGGGGAGGTCGGCGAGCGCGCCTAAGGCGATGGGCAGGACGAAGCCGCCGAGGCCGCCGATCATGCCGACGAGGCCGCCGACGGCGCCGACATTGTCGGGGTAGTAGACCGGGATGTGCTTGTAGACCGCCGCCTTGCCGAGGCTCATGAAGAAGCCGAGCACGAAGGCGACCGCGATGAACGCCGCCGGCCCGACGGCCATGTGGAAGGTGATCGGGCCCTCGATGCCGCGCACCACGTAGTCGGCCGCGGGCAGCGAGAGCACGGCGCAGCAGACCGCCGACACCGCGAAGGTCCAGTAGAGCACGGCGCGGGCGCCGACCCGGTCGGACAGCACGCCGCCATAGGCGCGGAAGATCGAGGCGGGGATCGAGTATGCCGCGCCGACCATCCCGGCCGCCGCGATGTCGAAGCCGTAGACGCCGATGAGGTAGCGCGGCAGC
>JAEZXF010000430.1 GCA_023419995.1 Pseudomonadota bacterium
GGCCGGTGCGGCGTTTTGGCCGCGCCGGCCTTCGCGTCTTGCGGGGGGTGTCCGGTCTTGATATGAATCAAGGCCAGCGGAGGAGAAACGGAGCATCAGCACCGGAAGCGGGCTGCCCCGTCCCGCAGGAGAATGCCATGACGACCACGTCGATCGAGGTTGAACGGCACGACGCCCAAGCCGTCAACTCGGCGAAAACGCGCCAGCCGCTCTACGCAGCCCGCAAGAAGATCTTCCCCAAGCGCGCCTCCGGCCAGTTCCGCCGCTTCAAGTGGCTGGTGATGTTCGTCACGCTCGGGATCTACTACCTGACGCCGTGGCTGCGCTGGGACCGGGGACCGCACGCCTCCGACCAGGCCGTGCTCGTCGACCTCGCCAACCGGCGCTTCTACTTCTTCTTCATCGAGATCTGGCCGCAGGAGTTCTTCATCGTCGCCGGCCTCCTGGTCATGGCCGGGCTGGGGCTGTTCCTCGTCACCTCGACGGTCGGCCGCGCCTGGTGCGGCTACACCTGCCCGCAGACGGTGTGGGTCGATCTCTTCCTCGTCGTCGAGCGCGCCGTCGAGGGCGACCGCAACGCGCGCATGAAGCTCGAGAACGAGCCGTGGAGCCTGCGCAAGATCTGGCTGCGCACGGTCAAGCACGTCATATGGGTGGCGATCGCCGTGGCGACGGGCGGCGCGTGGATCTTCTACTTCGCCGACGCGCCGACGCTTCTCCTCGACTTCGTCACCGGCAACGCCGCGCCGGTCGCCTACATGACGGTGGCGCTGCTCACCGCCACCACCTACACGTTCGGTGGGCTGATGCGCGAGCAGGTCTGCACCTACATGTGCCCGTGGCCGCGCATCCAGGCGGCGATGCTCGACGAGAACTCGCTGACCGTCACCTACAACGACTGGCGCGGCGAGCCGCGCACGCGCGGCGCCAAGAAGGCGGCCGCCGCCGGCAAGGTCGCGGGCGACTGCGTCGACTGCAACGCCTGCGTCGTCGTCTGCCCGATGGGCATCGACATCCGCGACGGCCAGCAGCTCGAATGCATCACCTGCGCGCTGTGCATCGACGCCTGCGACGCGGTGATGGACAAGCTCGGCCGGGCGCGCGGATTGATCTCCTACGCCACGCTCGCCGACTACAACGCCAACATGGCGGTGGTCACCGACGGCGGCAGCCATGCCATCGACCCCACCCTCGTCCACAAGCCCGACGGAAGCCTGGCGGACGGCATCGTGCCGTTCCATGTCAAGCGCATCTTCCAGCCGCGCGTGTTCATCTACTTCGCCGGCTGGGCGCTGATCGGCCTCGCGCTGGTCTACGCGCTGATGGCGCGCGACAAGCTCGAGGTCAACGTGCTGCACGACCGCAATCCGCAGTTCGTCGTGCTGTCCGACGGCTCGATCCGCAACGGCTACACGGTCAAGCTGCTGAACAAGATCCCGCAGCCGCGCGAGGTCACGCTGGCCATCGACGGCCTGCCGGGCGCGGCGATGAGTATCGTCGGCATCGACCATGCGGAGGGCGCCTCGTTCGACATCGCGCTCGATCCCGACCGGCTGAAGACGCTGAAGATCTACGTGCGCCAGCCGCGCGAGCTGATCGACGGGCGGGTGCAGACCTTCCGCTTCCTTGTCGACGACGCCGCAAACGGCGAGAATGCCGCCTACACCGCCAACTTCGACGCCCCGGAGTGACGACGATGAGCGACCGCACGGCAAAGGACCGCGAGTTCACCGGCAGGCACATGCTGGCCATCATGTTCGCCTTCTTCGGCGTCATCATCGCCGTCAACCTGACGATGGCGACGTTCGCGCGGACGAGCTGGTCCGGCCTCGTGGTGCCGAACACCTACGTCGCCAGCGAGGAGTTCTACCGCAAGGCCGAGGTGGGCCGCGAGCAGGCCGCGCTCGGCTGGAAGGCCGAGCTCTCGATCGGCGGCGGCGTGCTGCGCTTCGCGCTCGCCGACGCCGCGGGCAAGCCGGTGGAGCTGACCGGCGGCACGGCGACGCTGCACCGCCCGGTCGGCGCCGCCGACGACATGGAGGTCGCCCTCGCCGCCGCCGGCGGCGCGATCGAGGCGCCGCTCGCGGCCGAGGACGGGGCGTGGATCGTCGAGGTCCACGCCATCCCGGCGCCGGATGCCGGCTTCGACAGGCCCTATCGCGAGACGCGCCGCATCCAGCTTCGCGGAGGGGCGACGCGATGAGCTGCTGCGCGCCCGGAGCCGAAGGCCTCGCGGGCGGCGTGGCCTCGCTGCCGTCCGACGACGAGATCCGCTTCTCCGCCCGCCCGCTCGGCGACGGCGTGTTCCAGACCGAGCTGTCGGTGCCGGCCGTGCACTGCGGCGCCTGCATCCAGACCATCGAATCGAGCCTCGGAAAGCTCGAAAGCGTCGAGGCGGCGCGGGTGAACCTGTCGACCCGGCGCGTCACCGTGCGCTGGCGCGGCGAGGCGCTGCCGCCGATCGTGGCGACGCTGGCGCGGCTCGGCTACGCGCCGACCGTGTTCGACGAGCCCGAGGACCGCAAGGACCGCACGCTCTCCGAGCTGCTCGTCGCCGTCGCGGTCTCCGGCTTCGCCGCCGGCAACATCATGCTCCTGTCCGTCTCCGTCTGGTCGGGGGCGGAAGGCGCGACGCGCGACCTGTTCCACTGGGTCTCGGCGCTGATCGCCCTGCCGGCGATGATCTTCGCCGGGCGCATCTACTACCGCTCGGCCTGGGGCGCGCTGAAGCACGGCCGCATGAACATGGACGTGCCGATCGCCATCGGCATCACCATGGCCTATGGGCTCAGCCTCTACGAGACGATGCACAGCGGCGCGCACGCCTATTTCGACGCCTCGGTGACGCTGCTGTTCTTCCTGCTGATCGGGCGCACGCTCGATCATGTGATGCGCGAGCGGGCGCGCACCGCGGTCAAGGGGCTGGCGCGGCTGGCGCCGCGCGGCGCGCTGGTCGAGGCCGGCGACGGCACGCGCGACTATCGCCCGCTCGCCGAGATCGAGCCGGGCATGCGCATCCTCGTCGCCGCCGGCGAGCGGATCCCGGTCGACGCCGTGGTCGAGCGCGGCGCCTCCGACATCGACCGCTCGCTGGTGTCGGGCGAGAGCGCGCCGCAACGGATAGAAGAGGGCGCCGCCATCCAGGCCGGCACGCTCAACCTCACCGGGCCGCTGACGCTGCGCGCCGCGGCGCGGGCGGAGGATTCGTTCCTCGCCGAGATGCTGCGCATGATGGAGGCGGCCGAGGGCGGCCGCGCCCGCTACCGCCGCATCGCCGACCGCGTCTCCGCCGCCTACTCGCCGGTGGTGCACCTGACGGCGTTCCTCACCTTCCTCGGCTGGATGGCCGTCACCGGCGGCGACTGGCACCATGCGATCACGGTGGCCATCGCCGTCCTCATCATCACCTGCCCGTGCGCGCTCGGCCTCGCCGTGCCGATCGTCCAGGTGGTGGCGGCGCGCCGCCTGTTCGAGCACGGCATCATGGTGCGCGACGGCGGCGCCATGGAGCGGCTGGCCGAGGCCGACGTCGCGGTGTTCGACAAGACCGGCACGCTGACGCTCGGCCATCCGCGGTTGCAGAACGCGGCCGACATCGCGCCCGGGGCGCTGGCCGCCGCCGCCGCGCTCGGCGCGCATTCGCGC
>JAEZXF010000433.1 GCA_023419995.1 Pseudomonadota bacterium
ACGCCATGGACGCCGAGCGCATCCTGCGGGTGATGCGCATCAACGTCGTCGGCTCGATGCTGTGCGCCCGCGAGGCCGTGCGCCGCATGTCGACGGCCCGTGGCGGGACCGGCGGCGCGATCGTCAACGTCTCGTCGATCGCCGCGACGCTCGGCTCGCCCGGCGAGTATGTCGACTATGCCGCATCGAAGGGCGCTGTCGACGCCTTTACCATCGGGCTTGCCCGCGAGGTGGCCGCCGAGGGGATTCGCGTCAACGCCGTGCGCCCCGGCATCATCGACACGGAGATCCACGCCTCCGGCGGCCAGCCGGGCCGCGTGGCGGCCCTGCGCGGCACCGTGCCGATGCAGAGAGAGGGGAAGGCCGAGGAGATCGCCCGCGCGATCCTGTGGCTTCTGTCGGACGACGCATCCTACTCGACGGGTGCGATACTGAATGCAAGCGGCGGCCGCTGAGCCGTCGCCCACGATAGGAAGGGATTTGCCATGAGCTATGACGTCGTCGTGATCGGAGCCGGACCGGGCGGATATGTCTGCGCCATCAAGGCCGCGCAGCTCGGCCTCAGGACCGCGCTGGTGGAGAAGCGCGACACCTATGGCGGCACCTGCGTCAATGTCGGCTGCATCCCGTCGAAGGCGCTGCTGCACGCCACGGAGATGCTGCTCGAGGCCGAGCACTCGTTCGATGCCCTCGGCATCGAGATCTCCAAGCCCAAGGTCAACCTGAAGAAGCTGATGGCCCACAAGGTCAACACGGTGGAGCAGAACACCAAGGGCCTCGTCTTCCTGATGAAGAAGAACAAGATCGATACCTTCCAGGGCACCGGCCGCGTGCTCGGCGAGGGCAAGATCTCGGTCACGGGCGAGGACGGCAAGGCGCAGGAGATCGAGGCGAGGAACATCGTCATCGCCACCGGCTCGGACGTCGCCGGCATCCCCGGCGTCACGGTCGCGTTCGACGAGAAGGTCATCGTCTCCTCGACCGGCGCGCTGGAGTTCGACAAGGTGCCCGGCCATCTCGTCGTCGTCGGCGGCGGTGTCATCGGGCTCGAGCTCGGCTCGGTCTGGGCGCGCCTCGGCGCCAGGGTCACGGTGCTCGAGTATCTCGACACCATCCTCGGCGGCATGGATGGCGAGGTCGCCAAGCAGTTCCAGCGCATGCTGGCCAAGCAGGGCATGGAATTCAGGCTGGGCGCCAAGGTCACCGGCGTGGCCAGGGCCGGCAAGGGCGCTTCCGTGACCTTTGAGCCCGTGAAGGGCGGCACGGCCGAGACCATCGAGGCCGACGCGGTGCTGGTCGCCACCGGCCGCAAGCCCTTCACCGAGGGCCTGGGCCTGGACAAGGCGGGCGTGGTGCTCGACGAGCGCGGCCGCGTGCGCATCGACGGCCGCTGCCAGACCTCGATCCCCGGCATCTACGCCATCGGCGACGTCGTCGCCGGCCCGATGCTCGCCCACAAGGCCGAGGAGGAAGGCGTGGCTGTCGCCGAGATCATCGCCGGCAAGGCCGGCCACGTGAACTACGACGTGATCCCGGGCGTGGTCTACACCAGCCCCGAGGTCGCCTCGGTCGGCAAGACCGAGGAGGAACTGAAGAAGGCGGGGGTCGCCTACGCCGCCGGCAAGTTCCCCTTCACCGCCAACGGCCGCGCCCGCGCGATGCTCCAGACCGAGGGCTTCGTCAAGGTTCTGGCCGACAAGGCCACCGACCGCGTCCTCGGCGTCCACATCGTCGGCTTCGGCGCCGGCGAGATGATCCACGAGGCGGCCGTGCTGATGGAGTTCGGCGGCTCGTCCGAGGACCTGGCCCGCACCTGCCATGCCCATCCGACCATGTCGGAGGCGGTCAAGGAGGCGGCGCTCGCCGCCTTCTCGAAGCCGATCCACATGTAAGACCGGGAAAGCCGGCCCCGAAACGCAGAAAAGGCAGGCCTCGGGCCTGCCTTTTTCCGTTCCTTGCCCTTGCTGGGCCGCCCTTACTGGTTGTTCGGGGCGGGCATCGTGTCGCTCGGCGCCGTCTCGGACGGAGCCGGCTGCGTCGGCGCGGCCTCGGGGGCCGGCGCCGGCTGCGTGCCCGGCGCGGGCATGGTTTCCTGCGTCTGGTCGGGGATCACCGCCGTGGTGCCCGGATCGGTCACCGTGCCGGAGCTGAAGGCGATGACCGCGATCACCAGGAGCACCGCGATGACGCCGGCGGCGACGAGACCGCCGCGGCCCGAGCCGGTCGAATTGACGTGCTGGTCGGACAGGATGGGATCGAGCGCCGGGTCCGTATGCGGCGGCTGCATGTGCGAACGCGCCTCATAGGCCGGGTCGACGGGACGCGGGTCGGGATTCCTCGGATCGTTCATGGTCGCTCTCCATGTGGCTGTGTAAACTTGACCTGACAACGTCCGGTGGCGCTGCAAGGTTCCGTGCCGGCATATCGGGGCTGTGCGCCCGCCGCCGGTGTGATAGACAGTCGGGACGGCTCCTGCCCGGCGCAGGGTCTGCAAGAGAAGCAAAAACAACAACTTGATCGGAAGGCGGTTCGACCGGGCGGCATGGCGCAGAAGAAGGCACACGAGGTGGACGGCTGGCTGCGGCGTCCCGATCCGCAGATCCGGCTGGTCCTGATCTACGGGCCGGACAGGGGCCTCGTCGCCGAGCGCGCCAGAGCCTTCGTCGACAAGGCGGGCCTCGACGCCGACGACCCGTTTTCGTCGGTCCGCCTCGAGGCCTCCGAGCTCGAGGCCTCGCCGGGCCGGCTGACCGACGAGGCCGCCACCGTGCCGATGTTCTCGTCCTCGCGCCTGATCTGGGTGAAGGGCGCCGGCGCGCACAAGCAGCTCGCCGACGAGGTGAAGGCGCTGGCGGCCAGCCCGCCGCGCGATTCGCTGATCGTGATCGAGGCCGGCGACCTCAAGAAGGGCGCGGCCCTGCGCAGCGCCGTCGAGGCTGCCGAGGGCGCCATGGCCCTGCCCTGCTATGCCGACGAGGGCAAGGCCATCGACGGCATCATCGACGAGATCCTCGGCCGCGAGGGCCTTTCGATCGGCATGGAGGCGCAGCAGGCGCTGCGCGCCAATCTCGGCGGCGACCGCCTCGCCAGCCGCAGCGAGGTCGAGAAGCTGGCGCTCTACTGCCGCGGCACCAGCGAGGTCCGGCTGGAGGACGTCCGCGCCATGACGGGCGACGTCTCGGCAACCGG
>JAEZXF010000440.1 GCA_023419995.1 Pseudomonadota bacterium
GTCGCGGCGAACACGCCGGCCGCGCTCGCCGCCGCCCGCGCGGCGGAGGCCGCCGCCGACAGGATCGACACCAGCGCCTATGTCTGCATCCGCGACCTCGCCACGCTTGCCGCGTGGGTCGAGGAGGCGCGCGCGGCGGGCATCGTCGCCTTCGACACCGAGACCACCTCGCTCGACCCGATGCAGGCCGAGCTGGTCGGCTTCTCGCTCGCCACGCGGCCCGGCCGCGCCGCCTACGGGCCGCTCTCCCACAAGAGCGGCGCGGGCGACCTGCTCGGCGGCGGGACGGTCGAGGGCCAGATTCCGGCGCGCGAGGCGCTGGCCGCGCTGAAGCCGCTGCTCGAGGACCGCGCCGTCCTCAAGGTGGCGCAGAACCTGAAATACGACCTGGTGATGATGCACCGGCACGGCATCGAGGTCGCGCCCTACGACGACACGATGCTCCTCTCCTACGTGCTCGACGCGGGGCTCAACGGCAGCCACGGCATGGACGCGCTGTCGGAGAGGTGGCTCGGCCACACGCCCATCGCCTACAAGGACGTGTGCGGCTCGGGCAAGAACGCCGTCACCTTCGACATGGTCGATCTCGACAGGGCCACCTGCTACGCCGCCGAGGACGCGGACGTGACGCTGCGCCTGTGGCGGGTGCTGAAGCCGCGGCTGGCCGAGAAGGGCCTCGTCACCGTCTACGAGCGGCTGGAGCGGCCGCTGGTGCCGGTGCTGGCCCGCATGGAGCAGCGCGGCATCGCCGTCGACCGCCAGATCCTTAGCCGGCTTTCCGGCGAGCTGGCGCAGCGCGCCGCGGCGTTTGAGGACGAGATCTACCAGCTCGCCGGCGAGCGCTTCACCATCGGCTCGCCCAAGCAGCTCGGCGACATCCTGTTCGGCCGCATGGGCCTGCCCGGCGGCTCGAAGACCAAGACCGGGCAGTGGTCGACCTCGGCGCAGGTGCTGGAGGACCTGGCGGGGGAAGGCCACGAGCTGCCGCGCCGGATCGTCGACTGGCGCCAGCTGACCAAGCTGAAATCGACCTATACCGACGCGCTGCCGGGCTTCATCCACCCGGAGACGAAGCGCGTGCACACCTGCTACGCGCTCGCCGCGACGACAACCGGCCGGCTTTCCTCGTCCGACCCCAACCTGCAGAACATCCCGGTGCGCACGGCCGAGGGCCGCAAGATCCGCACCGCCTTCGTCGCCGAGCCGGGCAACCTGCTGATCTCGGCCGACTACAGCCAGATCGAGCTGCGCGTGCTTGCCCACGTCGCCGACATCCCGCAACTGCGGCAGGCGTTCGCGGACGACATCGACATCCACGCCATGACGGCGTCCGAGATGTTCGGCGTGCCGGTGGAGGGGATGCCCGGCGAGGTGCGCCGCCGCGCCAAGGCGATCAATTTCGGCATCATCTACGGCATCTCGGCCTTCGGGCTGGCCAACCAGCTCTCCATCCCGCGCGAGGAGGCCGGCAGCTACATCAGGAAGTATTTCGAGCGCTTCCCCGGCATCCGCGACTACATGGAGGCGACCAAGGCCGCCGCGCGCGACAAGGGCTATGTCGAGACGATCTTCGGCCGCCGGGCGCACTATCCCGAAATCCGCTCGCCCAACCCCTCGGTGCGCGCCTTCAACGAGCGCGCGGCGATCAACGCGCCGATCCAGGGCTCGGCCGCCGACATCATCCGCCGCGCCATGATCCGCATCGAGGACGCGCTGGAGAGGGCCGGACTGAACGACACCCGGATGCTGCTCCAGGTCCATGACGAGCTGATCTTCGAGGCGCCCGAAGGCCAAGTCGAGGCGGCGATCCCGGTGATCCGCGCGGTGATGGAGAACGCGACCATGCCGGCGCTGGCGATGAAGGTGCCACTCCACGTCGACGCCCGCGCCGCCCACAACTGGGACGAGGCGCACTGAGGCCTGCCGGCCACCGATGACGCGCTTCGTCGTCTACGAGACGCTCCGCGACGAGCTCGAGCGCGCCTGATACGGGAGCGGGTGCGCGAGAGGCGCGGAAGACGCATGGCTTCCCGTGAACCCCCCGGCGGCCGGCGAATGCCATCGACCCGCCTGGATCCCGGAGCGATCGGCAACGCAGAATCGGCCTGTTTTCCAGTATTTCACGATTAACGCGATAATAACGCGAAGCGGCGATCCTTGCCGACCGTATGGATACGGGTGGGAGGAAAGCCGATGAGCCTGGCTCAGCTTCGTGTTGTTGCCGAAGGCGGCGATGCACTTCACCATGACGCCGACATGGCCGCGATCGGCGAGCGGGCGAGCCGGCTCGGCGTCGAGATCGCCGACATCGTCGGCATCGTCGACGACCTGGGCAAACTCGGCCAGCGCCAGCTCGACACGCTGCGCGGCGTGGTCCGCGAGGCCGAGGCCACCGGCAAGGCCAACGCCCGGCTCGCCGCCTCGATGAACGAGGTGCGCGGCTCCGCCAGCGAGACGCGCGCCGTGCTCTCGGCCAGCGCCGACACGGTCGCCCACACGCTCGACGGCGCGGTGCAGAACCTGCAGACGCTGAGCCGCGACGTGATCGGCTTCGGGACGTCGCTGGAGAAGGTGACGGAGACGATCAAGCTGGTGCGCGAGGCCAGCGCCTCGATCAACGAGATCGCCCGCGAGACGCAGCTCGTCGCGCTCAACGCGTCGATCGAGGCGGCGCGGCTGGGCGACGCCGGCAAGGGCTTCGCCGTCATCGGCAACGCGGTCAAGGCGCTGGCCGACCAGATCGGCACCGCGGCCAAGCAGAACGAGACGAGCCTCGCCGCGCTGCAGGGCACGCTGGCCGAGCTGAACCAGACCTCGAAGAGCAGCGCCGAGACCGCCGGCGCCGCCATCGAGGCCTCGGCGCAGGCGAGCGAGGCCACGCGCACCATCCAGTCCCTCGTCTCGACCGTCGAGCAGCTCGCCGACCGCATCGACGGCATGGCCGAGCCGGTGCAGCAGAACATCGCCGCCAGCGACCAGGTGCGCGGCCATCTCGGCCAGCTGGCGGAGATGGCGCGCGAGAGCGACGGCAAGCTCGCCGCCGCCGGCCGGCGCTCGCAGGCCATCCTCGACATCTCGGAGGACTTCATCCTCTACATCGCCGGAACCGGCATCGAGACGCCCGACACGCCGCTGATCGAGATCTGCCGCCACAAGGCGGGCGAGATCGCCGCGCTGCTGGAAGCGGCGGTGGACCAGGGCCGCATCGGCATGGCCGACCTGTTCGACGAGGATTACCGCCCGGTGCAGGGCTCGGACCCGGAGCAGGTGCTGACGCGCTTCACCGCCTTCACCGACCGGGCGCTGCCGCCGGTGCAGGAGCCCGTTCTGGGCATGGATCCGCGCATCGTCTTCTGCGCCGCGGTCGACCGCAACGGCTACCTGCCGACGCACAACCTCGTCTATTCGAGGCCGCAGGGCGACGATCCGGTCTGGAACGCCGCCAACTGCCGCAACCGGCGCATCTTCTCCGACCGCACCGGGCTGGGCGCCGGGCGCAACACCAAGCCGTTCCTGCTGCAGACCTACCGCCGCGACATGGGCGGCGGCACCTTCGCGCTGATGAAGGACATCTCCGCGCCGATCACGGTCAGGGGCCGCCACTGGGGCGGCCTGAGGATCGGCTACAAGGTCTGACCGGCCGTCTGCGGCCAGCGGCTAGACCAGGCGCCCGACCGCCGCGTCGGCGGCGTTGCGGATCGCCGCGATGTTCTTCGCGTAGGCGTCCTTCGAGCCGCCCTTGAACACGGCCGAGCCGGCGACCAGCACGTTGGCGCCCGCCGCGGCGACCAGCGGCGCGGTCTCGGGCGTGACGCCGCCGTCGATCTCGATGTCGATCGGCCGGTCGCCGATCATCGCCTTGACGCGGCGCACCTTCTCGATGACCGACGGGATGAACGCCTGCCCGCCGAAGCCGGGGTTGACGGTCATCAGCAGCACGAGGTCGAGCCGGTCGAGCACGTATTCGATGACGCTTTCCGGGGTCGACGGGTTGAGCGACACGCCGGCCTTCTTGCCGAGGTTGCGGATCGCCTGCAGCGAGCGGTCGAGATGCGGACCGGCCTCGGCGTGCACGGTGATGATGTCGCAGCCCGCCTCGGCGAAGGCGGCGAGGTAGGGGTCCGCCGGCGTGATCATCAGGTGGCAGTCGAACACCTTGTCGGTGCGGTTGCGGATCGCCTTGATGACCTGCGGGCCGAAGGTGATGTTGGGCACGAAATGGCCGTCCATCACGTCGAGATGGATCCTGTCGGCGCCGGCCGCGACGACGGCCTCGACCTCGTCGCCCAGCCGCGAGAAATCCGCCGACAGCACCGACGGCGCGATGATGGTTGTGGGGGCTGTCGAACGGGTCATGGCAAGGCGCTCCGGTTGCGTCTGCCGCCCGCCTAGCGCGCCGGCACCGCATTGTCGAGAAAAACACGACACGGCACCCAAGGA
>JAEZXF010000472.1 GCA_023419995.1 Pseudomonadota bacterium
GCCAGCATCCACGTCGAGGGCAGGATCCGCTATTCCAACGCCGAGGCCTGCCTCAAGGCCGCCGAGGCGGGCCTCGGGCTTGCGTGCGTGCCGGCGTTCATTGCGGGCGAGGCCCTGCAGTCGGGCCGGATGCGCCGCGTGCTGCAATCCTTCGAGCCCGAGCCCTATGCGGTGCATGCGCTCTACCCGCACAGCCGCCATCTCGCCGCCAAGGTGCGCGTTCTCGTCGATTTCCTAGCCGAACGCTATCGCGGCACGCCGCAATGGGAGAGTGGCTGGTAGACCTCTTCCATAGCGGATGCAATCAACTTCCGTATGACCGGATTATCATCCACATCCGCAGATGCCATGTTTCTCCTCACCAGACGACGCCCTGCGTCACAACCAGGAGAACCGACATGAACATTTCCATCTTCGGCACGGGCAACATGGCCGGCGGCCTCGCCACCCTCTTCGCCAAGGCCGGCCATCGCGTCACCGTCGCATCCCGCGACGAGGCGAAGGCGCGCTCCGTCGCGGCCGCGCTCGGCGGCGGCATTGCGGCCGGCTCGTTCGCCGACGCCGCGGCCACGGCCGACGCCGTCGTCCTGGCCGTACCCTACGAGGCAGCCGCCGATGTCGTCGACGCGGCCGGTGGCCTCGCCGGCAAGATCGTCATCGACATCACCAACCCGCTGACCGCCGACTATTCCGGCCTGACCGTCGGCCACACCACCAGCGCCGCCGAGGAGATCCAGAAGCGCGCGCCGGCGGCGAAGGTCGTCAAGGCCTTCAACACCGTCTTCGCCTCGGTGCTCCTGAACGGCGGCAAGGCCGCCGGAAAGCCGGCGATGGTGTTCGTCGCGGGCGACGACGCCGAGGCGCGCAAGAGCGTCGCGGCGCTGGCGGCAGGCGCCGGCTTCGCGGCCGTCGAGACGGGCGGCCTCGCCTCGGCCCGCTACCTCGAGCCGGTCGCCGGCCTCAACATCGCGCTGGGCTACGGCCTCGGCCACGGCACCGACATCGCGCCCGCCTGGCAGGGCATCGCCTGAACCGCCGTTCGAAAGGACAGGACCATGACCTACGCATCCCCCGCCGACACCGCCCGCCCCGCCCTTGTCGCCGGCGTGTCCAACGCCGATCTCGCCGCCGCCATCCTGCGCGTCTCGATGGGCATCCTTTTCCTCGCCCATGCCTGGCTGAAGCTGGCGATCTTCACCCCCGCCGGCACGGCCGGCTTCTTCGAGAGCCTCGGCTTCCCGGGCTTCCTCGCCTATCTTGTCATCGCCGCCGAGCTTCTCGGCGGCATCGCCCTCATCCTCGGCGTCTGGAGCCGCTGGGTCTCGCTGGCGCTGGTGCCGGTGCTGCTCGGCTCGATCTACGCCCCGCACGGCGCGGCCGGCTTCTTCTTCTCGAACGAAGGCGGCGGCTGGGAGTTTCCCGCCTTCTGGGCGATCGCCCTCGTCGTGCAGGCCCTGCTCGGCGACGGCGCCTGGGCCGCGAAGCGCGCCCGCGCCTGAGCCTCCCCGCGCGGCGGCGGGACCAAGCCGCGGCCGCCTTCTTTCACGGAGCATCCGTCATGACCGACACAACCGATTTCTTCGACATGAGCGCCGCCCCGATGCGCATCGGCAAGGTCCGGCTGAAGGTGCGCGACCTCGACGCCGTCTCGGGCTTCTATCGCGACGTCCTCGGCCTCACCGTCACGGCAAGGAGCGATCGCACGGCGACGCTCGGCGCCAACGGCACGCCGCTGCTCGTGCTCGAGGCCGACCCGGCGCTGACGCCGGGCGACCGGCGCCAGGCCGGGCTCTTCCACACGGCCATCCTGATGCCCGCGCGCGCCGATCTCGCCCGCTGGCTCGGCCATATCGCCGAGACCGGCGTGCGGCTCCACGGCGCATCCGACCACATCGTCAGCGAAGCGATCTATCTCGCCGATCCCGAAGGCAACGGCATCGAGGTCTATACCGACCGCCCCGTCTCGCGCTGGCGCGGTGCGGACGGCAACATCCGGATGACGACCGAGCCGCTCGACGTGCAGGATCTGCTCGCCGCCGGCCGGGGAACCGCCTGGACCGGTTTTCCCGAAGACGGCAGCATCGGCCACGTCCACCTGCAGGTCGGCGGCACGGACGCGGCCGACCGCTTCTACCGCGACGTCGTCGGCTTCGACATCGCCGCCGACTACCCCGGCGCCAGCTTCTACGGCAGCGGCGGCTATCACCACCAGCTCGCCGGCAATATCTGGAACAGCCGCGGCGCGGGGCAGCGGCCGCAGGGCATGGCGGGGCTCGACGCCGTCGAGATCGCCGTCCGCGACGCCGCCGACATCGCGGCGGTCGCAGCGCGCGCCGAGGGCGCGGGCATCGAGGCCGCGAGAGGCGACGGCGGCATTACCCTGCGCGATCCCTGGGGCATCGCCATTGTGCTCGGAAACTGAGGAGACGACCATGCTGGTCAACGGGAAATGGGTGGCCGACTGGCAGCCGGTGCAGGCCAGGGACGACAAGGGCGGCTTCGTGCGCCAGACCTCGAGCTTCCGCAACTGGGTCACGCCCGACGGCAGCGCCGGCCCGACCGGCGAAGGCGGCTTCGAGGCCGAGCGCGACCGCTACCATCTCTATGTCGCGCTGATCTGCCCCTGGGCCTCGCGCACCCTCATCGGGCGCAAGCTCAAGAAGCTGGACGACGTGATATCCGTGTCGGTGGTCGAGCCGGCGCTCAGCGACCAGGGCTGGCGATTCGGCGACTATCCCGGCTCGGACCGCGACGACGTCAACGGCGCGACCTACCTGCACGAGCTCTACACCCGCGCCGACCCTGCGATCAGCGGCCGCGCCACGGTGCCGGTGCTGTGGGACAGGAAGCGCGGCACCATCGTCAACAACGAGTCCGCCGACATCCTGCGGATGATGAACTCGGGCTTCGGCGCGCTGGCGGACCCCGCCTGCGACCTCTACCCCGCCGACCTGCGCGAGGAGATCGAGGCGCTGAACGCGCGCATCTATCCGAGCCTCAACAACGGCGTCTACCGCGCCGGCTTCGCGACGACGCATGAAGCCTACGAG
>JAEZXF010000508.1 GCA_023419995.1 Pseudomonadota bacterium
CAGCCGATAGCTGAAAGTCATGATCTCGACCGGCTGCTACTTGTTGAGAATGAGCTTGCCCTGGCGGGTGATCTTGAGCCGGTACATGGAGCCGGAATGCTCGATGCCGATCTCGTGGGTTCCCCGGAACAGCGATTCACTGGTTACCACCCTCACGGTGCGTTCCTGCGGACGGGCAGTATATTCCCGAACGCTGTCGGTCGGGGAAGAGCGGCGGAAGGACGCATGGGAAAAGGGAGTGTAGCTGTTCACAGTACCGTTCCTTTCGATGTCCGGTCGTGCATGCCTGTTGTGTCGTCTGGTGGTGACCGACGGAAGCCCGTTCGATTTCTTGACACTAATTATCAGGTTTAATAGGAAGCGCAATACCGGAGTCAATTCGGCAACATTTGTTTCTCGCGGGTGCGACATCAAGGACCGGTGCGGGGCCGCGGAAACGGGATATCGCCAGGCGCGCCGCCTGTTGATAAATGAGGAGCGAACCGGGAAGGTTTTGCTGATGAACTGGAGGGGAACAATGGCGAACGCAGCATCGGGCCGGCTTCTTGCCGCGTCTCTCTTCACCGCCGTCGTGGCTGCGCAGGGCGCGGCCGCGCAGGATGCGCCCGCCGCGGGCGACACCGCCCCTGCCCTCGTGGTCGAGCTCAACGCGCTGCAGCCGAGCGAGCGCGGCTGCCGCTTCACCTTCATCGCCACCAACAATCTCGGCGCCGAGCTGACCAAGGCCGCGTTCGAGCTGGTCATGTTCGACACCGCCGGCATGGTGAACCGCATCACCGTCGTCGACTTCAAGGACCTGCCCGAGGGCAAGACCAAGGTGCGGCAGTTCGACTTTCCCAGCGTCGACTGCGCCAAGGTCGGCCGCGTGCTGATCAACGACGCAACCGAATGCGCGGGCTCCGGGGTCGACCCCAAGGCCTGCATCCGAAATCTGAAGGCGCAGACCCGGACGGAAATCGTCTTCGGCCTCTAGATCGGGCACGGGAACGCTCCGGAAGCGCGGCTGCGCGTCCGGAGCCCGTGCCCCGACACCTCAAACACCCCCAAGAAAGGAAGGACGTCATGTTCATCGCCATGAACCGCTTCAAAGTGAAGAACGGCTCGGAAAGCGAATTCGAGGCCATCTGGAAGGGGCGCGATTCGAAGCTCCCCGAGATGAAGGGCTTCCGCGAGTTCCAGCTCCTGCGCGGCCCGGTCAACGAGGAAGAGGGCTACACGCTCTTCGCCTCGCACACGGTATGGGAAAGCCACGACGATTTCGTCGCCTGGACGAAGTCGCAGAGCTTCCGCGACGCGCACAAGAACGCGGGCGGCGGCCGTCCGGTGACCTATATGGGCCATCCGCAGTTCGAAGGCTTCTCGGTGGTGGAAGGGGCGTAAGCCTCCTTCCTTCCGACCGGCTCCGCCGGCAAGGCCCGCCCTCGCGGCGGGCTTTTCTTTTTGGTGTCCGCTGCCGATCAGAGCGGCGCGATGTCGCCGCGCGCCCAGCCTTCGGAAATCGCCGCGGCGCTCTCGGCGAAGCGCCCGGCCTCGATCGCGGCGCGGATGTCGGCCATCAGCCGCTGGTAATAGGCGAGGTTGTTCCACGTCAGCAGCATGGCGCCCAGCGCCTCGCCCGAGCGCACGAGGTGGTGCAGGTAGGCCCGCGAGTAGTCGCGGGCGGCCGGGCAGTCGCTCTCCTCGTCCAGCGGGCGCGGGTCGTCGGCATGGCGGGCGTTGCGCAGGTTGACCTTGCCGCGCCGGGTGAAGGCGAGGCCGTGGCGGCCCGAGCGCGTCGGCATCACGCAGTCGAACATGTCGATGCCGCGCGCCACGGATTTCAGGATGTCGTCCGGCGTGCCGACGCCCATCAGGTAGCGGGGCTTGTCGTGCGGCAGCACCGGGCAGGTCGCCTCGAGCATGTCGAGCATCACCGCCTGCGGCTCGCCGACGGCCAGCCCGCCGACCGCGTAGCCCTTGAGGTCCATCGCCTTCAGCGCCTCGGCCGAGCACTCGCGCAGGCGGGCGACGTCGCCGCCCTGGACGATGCCGAACATCGCCTTGCCGGGCTGGTCGCCGAAGGCCGCCTTGCAGCGCTCGGCCCAGCGCAGCGACAACTCCATCGCGCGCGCGACGTTGTTCTCGTCGGCCGGCAGCGCCACGCATTCGTCGAGCTGCATCTGGATGTCCGAATCGAGCAGGCCCTGGATCTCGATCGAGCGCTCGGGCGTCATCTCGTAGCGCGCGCCGTCGATGTGGGAGCGGAAGGTGACGCCGTTCTCGTCGAGCTTGCGCAGCTGGGCCAGCGACATGACCTGGAAGCCGCCCGAATCGGTGAGGATCGGCCATGGCCAGAGCGCGAAGTCGTGCAGGCCCCCGAGCCGCGCCACCCGCTCGGCGCCGGGCCGCAGCATCAGGTGATAGGTGTTGCCGAGGATGATGTCGGCGCCGAGTTCGTGCACCTGGTCCATGTACATGGCTTTGACGGTGCCGCCGGTGCCGACGGGCATGATGGCGGGGGTGCGGATGGCGCCGCGCGGCATGGTGATCTCGCCGCGGCGCGCCTGGCCGTCGGTGGCGAGGATGCGGAAGGAAAATTCGCTGCTCATGCCCCGCTCCGGAACAGGAGGCTGGCGTCGCCGTAGGAATAGAAGCGGTAGCCCGTGCGAATCGCGTGCGCATAGGCCGCGCGCATCGTCTCCAGCCCGGCGACGGCCGACACCAACATGAACAGCGTCGAGCGCGGCAGGTGAAAATTGGTCATCAGGACGTCGGCGGTGCGGAAGCGGTAGCCCGGCGTGATGAAGATCTCCGTCGCGCCGGACCATCCGGCCAGTTCGCCGCCGTCGCCGGTGGCGCTTTCCAGAAGCCGCAGCGAGGTGGTGCCGACGGCGACGATGCGCCCTCCCCGCGCCCGCACGGCGTTGAGCGCAGCCGCGGTCGCGGCCGAGACGTGGCCGATCTCGGCATGCATGCGGTGGTCGTCTGTGTCGTCGGCTTTGACCGGCAGGAAGGTGCCGGCGCCGACATGCAGGGTCACGAAATGCCGCTCGATGCCGGCGGCGTCGAGCGCCGCGAACAGCTCGGGCGTGAAGTGGAGCCCGGCGGTCGGCGCGGCCACCGCGCCCTCCTCGCGGGCGTAGATCGTCTGGTAGTCGGCGGCGTCGCGCGCGTCCTCGTCGCGCTTCGAGGCGATGTAGGGCGGCAGCGGCACGTGGCCGACGGCGCGCAGCGCCTCGTCGAGCGCAGGGCCGGCGAGGTCGAAGGCCAGCGTCGCCTCTCCCGCCTCCCCCTTCTCGGCCACGGTCGCGTCGAGCGAGCCGAGGAAGCAGGCGTTGCCGGCGTGGCCGAACCGGATGCGGTCGCCGACGGCGAGGCGCTTGGCCGGCCGCACGAACGCCTTCCAGCGGTCGGGCGCGACGCGCATGTGCAGCGTGGCGTCGATCTGCGCCACCGCCTCGCCGCGCCTGCGCAGGCCGGAAAGCTGGGCGGGAATGACGCGCGTGTCGTTGAAAACGAGGGCATGGCCGGGCGACAGCAGCGACGGCAGGTCGCGCACGATGCGGTCCGCGAGCGCCTCGCGGGGGCGTACCACCAGCATGCGGGCCGCGTCGCGGGGCTCGGACGGGCGCAGCGCGATGCGATCCTCGGGAAGGTCGAAATCGAACAGGTCGACGCGCATCAATGGAACCGTATCAGCAGCGCGCCGGCGAGCAGCATGATCGCGCCGGTGACGCGGCCGACCGTGATTTCGCGCACGGCCATGCCGAGGAAGCCGATCCTGTCGAGCACCATCCCGGCCATGAGCTGGCCGGCGACGATGAAGGCCATGGTCGCGGCCGCGCCGACGCGCGGGATCAGGATGATGTTGCTGGTGACGAAGGCGGCGCCCAGCGCGCCGCCGACGGCGAACAGCCACGGCGCCGGCGCGCGCCAGTTGAGAGGGATGCCCTGAAACTGCGTGATGACGGCGGTGACGATGGCGAGGATGATCGCGCCCGAGAGGAAGGAGGCCGCCGCGGCGGCCACGGGCAAGCCGAGGCCCCTGCTCAGCTCGGCGTTGATCGGGGCCTGCGTGGCGACGCACGCGCCGGCGAGAATGCCGAGCAGCGGCCAGAAGAGCCCCGCCATCGCCGCCCCCTTCACGTGGTCAGACGTCGGCTGCGACGCGCATCGTCACGATGGAGTCGGGATCACGCACTGGCTCGCCGCGCTTGATCTGGTCGACATTGTCCATGCCGTCGATCACCTGCCCCCACACCGAATACTGGCGGTTGAGCCAGGGCGCGTCCTCGAAGCAGATGAAGAACTGCGAGTTGGCGGAGTTCGGGTTCTGCGAGCGCGCCATCGAGCAGGTGCCGCGCACATGGCTGACGTTGGAGAACTCTGCCTTGAGGTCCGGTTTGTCCGAGCCGCCCATGCCGGTGCCCGTCGGATCGCCGGTCTGGGCCATGAAGCCGTCGATGACGCGGTGGAACACGATGCCGTCGTAGAACTTCTCGCGCGCGAGCTCCTTGATGCGGGCGACATGGCCCGGGGCCACGTCGGGCATCAGCTCGATCACCACCTTGCCCTTGGTGGTTTCCAGGACGATCGTGTTCTCGGGATCCTTGATCTCGGCCATGAGGCTTTCCTTCCTGAGTGTGTGTTCGTTAGTCGGCCGCGATGCGGGCCGAGATGATGCGGTCGGGGTCCTGAACCGGCTCGCCGCGCTTGATATTGTCGACGAACTCCATGCCGCTCTCCACCGTGCCGACCACGGTGTAGCCGCCCTCGAGGTGCGGCGCCGGCGCGAACATGATGAAGAACTGCGAGTTGGCCGAATCGGGGCTCTGCGAGCGGGCCATGCCGACGGTACCGCGCACGAAGCGCTCGCGCGAGAACTCGGCCGGCAGGTCGCCGAGCGACGAGCCGCCGGTGCCGACGCGCCGGGGGTCGTAGCCGTCCTCCAGGTCGCCGTACTGCACGTCGCCGGTCTGGGCCATGAAGCCGTTGATGACGCGGTGGAAGGCGACGTTGTCGTACTCGCCGCCGCTCGCCAGCGCCTTGATCTGCGCCACGTGCTTGGGGGCGATGTCCGGCCGCAGCGCGATGACGACGTCGCCGTCCTTCAGCTTGAGGACGAGGGTGTTCTCCGGCTCGGCGGCGAGCGCGGCGGAACCTGCGAGCACGCCCGCGGCAATGATGAACGACGAGGCGAGCCTCAGAAGACGCATCCGATTTCTCCCGGTTTTCAGGCCTTGAATTTCGCTTCCAGCGCGGTGGCGACGTTGGCCGGAACGAACGGGCGCACGTTGCCGCCCATGGCGGCAATCTGGCGCACGAGTGTGGCGGTAATGGTGCGCACCGAGGGGCTTGCCGGCAGGAACACCGTCTGCAGGGCGGGCGCCATGGTCTCGTTCATGCCGGCCATCTGCATCTCGTAGTCGAGATCGGTGC
>JAEZXF010000116.1 GCA_023419995.1 Pseudomonadota bacterium
CCGACGATCCTTGGTCGCTGGCGACCGAGGCGGCGGCGCGCGGCGCGGGCCTCGACGTGCTCACCGTCGGCCGCAAGGGCGGCTTCCTCGCCATCAAGCGCGTCGAGCATGAGCGCCATCGCCAGCGCGCCGAGATCGAGGCGGACGGGGCGATCCACGAGATCGACCTGCCTCTCGCCGGCGACTTCCAGGTCGCCAACGCGCTGGTCGCGGCGGGGCTCGCCATCGCGACCGGGCTGGAAGCGGGAACGGCGCTCGCCGCGCTGGAGAGGCTCAGGGGCGCATCCGGCCGGCTGGAGCTGGTCGGCGCCACGCAGGAGGGCGCGCCCGTCTATGTCGACTACGCCCACAAGCCCGACGCGCTCGAGAACGTGCTGACGGCGGTCCGGCCGTTCACCACCGGCCGCGTCGTCGTCGTCTTCGGCTGCGGCGGCGACCGCGACCGCGGCAAGCGGCCGATCATGGGCGAGATCGCGGCGCGGCTTGCCGACGCCGTCATCGTCACCGACGACAACCCGCGCTCCGAGGAGCCGGCCTCGATCCGCGCCGCGATCCTGGCGGCCGCGCCCGGCGCCGTCGAGATCGGCGACCGCAGGCGGGCGATCCGCGAGGCGGTGGCGATGCTTCATGCCGGCGACACGCTGATCGTCGCCGGCAAGGGCCACGAGGAAGGCCAGACCACCGGCGACGTCACGCTGCCCTTCTCCGACCATGCCGAGGTGCGCGCCGCGCTCGCGGAGCGCGCGTCATGAACTGGCTGTGGCGATCCGAGGCGCTGGCAGGGGCGATGAACGGCCGCCCGTTCGGCACGCTTCCGGACGGCGTGACCGGCATCTCCATAGACAGCCGGACGCTGAAGCCGGGCGAGGCGTTCTTCGCGATCAAGGGCGACAATTTCGACGGGCACGACTTCGCCACCGCCGCCGTCAAGGCCGGCGCGGGGCTGCTCGTCATCTCGGAAGGCAAGCTGCCGGCGCTCGGCCGCATCGCCGCGCCGATGATCGTGGTGCCCGACGTGCTCGTCGGACTGGAGGCCGCGGGCATCGCCGCGCGCGCCCGCACCAAGGCGAAGATCGTCGCCGTCACCGGCTCGGTCGGCAAGACCACGACCAAGGAGGCGATGCGGCTGGCGCTCGGTGCCTGCGGCACGGTGCACGCCTCGGACAAGTCGTTCAACAACCATTGGGGCGTGCCGCTGACGCTGGCCCGGATGCCCGAGGATTGCGACTACGCGATCTTCGAGATCGGCATGAACCATCCGGGCGAGATCCGGGCGCTGTCGCGCTTCGTGCGGCCGCACGTCGCCGTCGTCACCCTGATCGCGCCGGCGCATCTCGGCTATTTCAGGAGCCTCGAGGAGATCGCCCGCGCCAAGGCAGAGATCTTCGAGAGCGTCGAGCCGGGCGGCCATGCGCTGCTGAACCGCGACGACAAGCAGTGGAAGTTCCTCGAGGGCGCGGCGCAGGAAGCCGGCGTCGAGCACATATGGGGCTTCGGCGAACACGGACGCGCCACGTTCCGGCTGGCGTCCTGCCAGGCCGGCGGCGAGGGCTCGGTCATCCGCGTCGCGATGGCCGGGCGCGAGATCGAGGCGACGATCGGCGCGCCGGGCCGCCACATCGTGCAGAACGCGCTGGCGGTGCTGGGCGCGGCCTATCTGGTCGGCGCCGACGTCGAGAAGGCGGCCGCTGCGCTCGCCGGCTTCGAGGCCGAGAAGGGGCGCGGCAGGCAGTACCGCCTCCCGCATCCGGCGGGCGGCGATTTCCTGCTGATCGACGAGAGCTACAACGCCAATCCGGTGTCGATGCGGGCAGCGCTCGCCGTCCTCGGCGCCACGGCGCTGCCGGAGGGCGGGCGGCGCATCGCGGTTCTGGGCGACATGCTGGAGCTGGGCGAGCATTCGCAGAAGCTGCATGCCGGGCTCGCCGGGCCGCTGGCCGAGGCGAAGGTCGACCGGGTGCTGCTCGCAGGGGCGGAGATGGCGGCGCTGGCGGAAGCGCTTTCGGCCGACATGCCGTGCAAGCACCGCGACAGCGCCGAGGCGCTGAAGCCGGTCCTGCTGGAGACGGTGCAGCCCGGCGACGTGGTGATGGTGAAGTCCTCCAACGGCTCGGGCTTCGCCCGGCTCGCGGAAGCGCTGCAGCGGGAATTCCCGGTCGTCGCCGGGGGCGAAGCGCCGCTGGACAAGGTCTGAGAGAAGGGTCGGGGACACCTTAGATGCTGCTGCTGCTTGCTGGACTCGCCGATCAGGTCTCGGCCCTGAACGTGTTCCGCTACATCACCTTCCGCACCGGCGGGGCGCTGATAACCTCGGCGCTGATCGTGTTCCTGTTCGGCCCGGCGATCATCAACTCGCTGCGCATCCGCCAGGGCAAGGGCCAGCCCATCCGCGCCGACGGGCCGCAGACGCATTTCAAGAAGGCCGGCACGCCGACCATGGGCGGCCTGATGATGCTGACCGGCATCGTCGGCTCCGTCGCGCTGTGGGGGAATCTCTCCAGCACCTATGTCTGGGTGGTGATGCTGGTGATGCTCGGCTTCGGCATGATCGGCTTCTACGACGACTACCTGAAGGTGACGAAGCAGTCGCATCTCGGCTTCTCCGGCAAGCTGCGGCTCGTGATCGAGTTCCTGATCGCCGGCATGGCCGCCTTCGCCATCATGCGCGCGGGCAGCGAGCCGTTCTCCTCCTCGCTCGCCTTCCCGTTCGTCAAGGACTTCATCCTCAATCTCGGCATCTTCTTCGTTCCCTTCGCCGCCTTCGTGATCGTCGGCGCGGGCAACGCGGTGAACATGACCGACGGGCTCGACGGGTTGGCGATCGCGCCGGTGATGGTGGCCGCCGCCGCCTTCGGCATCATCGCCTACCTCGCCGGCAACGCGGTGTTCGCCGACTATCTGCAGATCCACTTCACCCCCGGCACGGGCGAGCTTTCGGTGGTGCTGGGCGCGGTGATCGGCGCGGGCCTCGGCTTCCTGTGGTTCAACGCGCCGCCGGCCGCGATCTTCATGGGCGACACGGGCTCGCTGGCGCTCGGCGGCCTGATCGGCTCCGTCGCCGTGGCGACCAAGCACGAGATCGTGCTGGCGATCATCGGCGGCCTGTTCGTCATCGAGATCATGTCGGTCATCATCCAGGTCGCCTGGTTCAAGCTGACCGGCAAGCGCGTGTTCCTGATGGCGCCGATCCATCACCATTTCGAGAAGCTCGGCTGGACCGAGAGCCAGGTCGTCATCCGCTTCTGGATCATCGCCGTGGTGCTGGCGCTGATCGGCCTGTCGACGCTGAAGCTGAGATAGAGATGATCCCGGTCTCCTCCCTTTCCGGCCGCAAGGTCGCGCTGTTCGGGCTCGGGGGGTCGGGGCTCGCCACCGCCGAGGCGCTCGCCGCCGGCGGGGCCGAGGTCACGGCATGGGACGACAACGCGGCGAGCGTCGACAGGGCGCGCGAGGCGGGCATTCCGGTCGCCGACCTGCGCGGCGCGGACTGGCCGGCCTTCACGTCTTTCGTGCTGTCGCCGGGCGTGCCGCTCACCCATCCCGAGCCGCACTGGAGCGTGAAGCTGGCGCGGGCGGCGGGCGTCGAGATCATCGGCGACATCGAGCTGTTCTGCCGCGAGCGCGCGCTGCATGCGCCCGCCGCGCCGCTGGTCGCCATCACCGGCACCAACGGCAAGTCGACGACGCCGGCGCTGCTCGCGCACATCCTCGCCCATGCCGGGCGCGACGCGCAGATGGGCGGCAACATCGGCCGCGCCGCGCTCACCCTCGATCCGCCGGCGCCGGGCCTCGTGCCCGAACGCATCCACGTGCTCGAATGCTCGTCCTACCAGATCGAGCTCGCGCCATCGCTCTCGCCCACCGCCGGCATCCTGCTCAACCTGACGCCCGACCACCTTGACCGCCACGGCACGATGGAGCGCTACGCCGCGATCAAGGAGCGGCTGGTCGCGGCGAGCGACACCGCGATCGTCGGCGTCGACCACGACCTCTGCGCCGCCATTGCGCGCCGGCTCGAGGATGCCGGGCGCAGCGTCGTGCGCCTCTCCAGGGAGACGGCGCTGACCGATGGCCTCTATGCCGACGGCGCTGCGCTGATGCGGGCGACGGGCGGCAGGGCGCACAAGATCGCCTCGCTCGAGGGCGTCGGCTCGCTGCGGGGACGCCACAATGCGCAGAACGCGCTCGCCGCCGTCGCCGCCTGCCTGGCCGTCGGCCTGTCGGCGGAGGAGATCCAGGCCGGCCTTTCGACCTTCCCGGGCCTTGCCCACCGCATGGAGCAGGTCGGCCGGCGCGGTCACGTGCTGTTCGTCAACGATTCCAAGGCGACGAACGCCGAGGCGGCCGCGCCTGCGCTGTCGAGCTTCCCGCGCATCTACTGGATCGCCGGCGGCCTGCCCAAGCAGGGCGGCATCGAGGCGCTGCGGCCGCTGTTCCCGCATGTGGCGCATGCCTATCTGATCGGCGACGCGGCCGACGCCTTCGCCGCGACGCTCGGCGCGGCCGTGCCGCACGAGATTTCCGGCACGCTCGACAGGGCGGTCGGGCAGGCGGCGGCGGATGCGGCGAGGGACGAGGCGGGCGAGGCCGTGGTGCTTCTGTCGCCGGCCTGCGCCAGCTTCGACCAGTTCAGGAATTTCGAGGTCCGGGGCGACGCCTTCCGCGCGGCCGCGCTGGCGCTCTCCGGCGTGACGCCGGCCGCAGGGTCGACAGGAAGGAGTGACTGATGGTCAGCCGCATCGACAGAGGCCCGGTCGCCAACTGGTGGTGGACGATCGATCGCTGGTTCCTCGCAGCGTTCCTTTCGCTGATGGGGCTGGGCATCATCCTGTCCTTCGCGGCCTCGCCGGCGGTCGCCGAGCGCATCGGCCTCGACAGCTACCACTTCGTCACCCGGCAGATGATGTTCATGCTGCCGGCGCTGGCCGCGATGATCGGCGTCTCCTTCCTCGACGCGCGCCAGGTGCGGCGCCTCGCCCTGCTCATGCTCGGCGGCGCGCTGGTGCTGATGGTCGCGGCGCTCTATTTCGGCGTCGAGATCAAGGGGTCGCGGCGCTGGATCCACATCGCCGGCATCTCGGTCCAGCCGTCGGAATACCTCAAGCCCGCCTTCGTCATCATCTGCGCCTGGCTGTTCTCCGAGAACGCGCGCCGGCCGGACATCCCCGGCAATCTCTTCGCCATGATCCTGCTCGGGCTGGTGCTGGCGCTGCTCGTCGCCCAGCCGGACCTCGGCCAGACGCTGCTGGTCCTCGCGACCTGGGGGGCGATGTTCTTCATGGCCGGCATGCCGTGGTGCTGGATCGCGGTGCTCGGCGGCGCGGCCGCCACGGTGGGCGTCGCCGCCTACACGGTGTTCCCGCATGTCGCCGGCCGCATCGACCGCTTCCTGACCGGCGAGGGCGACACCTTCCAGGTCGACATGGGCCGCGAGGCGCTGGTGCGCGGCGGCTGGCTCGGCCAGGGGCCGGGCGAGGGCACGGTCAAGCGCATTCTGCCCGACAGCCACACCGATTTCGTCTTCGCCGTCGCCGGCGAGGAGTTCGGCCTGCTCGCCTGCCTGCTCATCGCCGGCATCTTCGCCTTCGTTGTGCTGCGTGGCCTCGGCAAGTCGGTGGCGGAGAAGGACGATTTCTCGCGCTACGCCGTCGGCGGGCTGGTGGTGCTGTTCGGGCTGCAGTCGATCATCAACATGGGCGTCAACCTCCAGCTCCTGCCGGCCAAGGGCATGACCCTGCCCTTCATCTCCTATGGCGGCTCGTCGCTGATCGCCATGGCGATCTCGATGGGCATGGTGCTGGCGCTCACCCGCCGCGACCCGCTGAAGCGCATGACCATCGGCCGCACCCCGCTCGGACGGCCGATCGAGGCGCGCTAGCATGGCGAAGGGCACGATCCTGCTCGCCGCGGGCGGCACCGGCGGCCACCTGTTCCCGGCCGAGGCGCTGGCGAGCGAGCTCGTCGCGCGTGGGTACGAGGTGCACCTGGCGACCGATACGCGGGCGGGGCGCTACGCCGGCTCGTTTCCCGCCGCGGCCATCCACGAGATCCCTTCCGCCACCATCGGCTCGAGGAACCCGCTGGCGCTCGCCCGCGCCTTCTGGACCATCTGGAGCGGCGCCCGCGAGGCGGGTCGGGTGATCGCCCGGATCGGACCGAAGGTGGTGGTCGGCTTCGGCGGCTATCCGACGCTGCCGCCGGTCTGGGCCGCGACGCGGCGCGGCGTGCCGACGCTGATCCACGAGCAGAACGCGGTGATGGGCCGCGCCAACCGCGCGCTCGCCGCGCGGGTGACGGCGATTGCCGGCGGCTTCCTGCCCGAAGGCGAGGGCGCTTATGCCGGCAAGACGGTCGCCACCGGCAATCCCGTGCGCCCGGCGGTGATCGAGGCGGCGAAGGCCGATTACGAGCCGTCCGGCCCCGGCGAGCCGTTCAACCTCCTGGTCTTCGGCGGCAGCCAGGGCGCGCAGTTCTTCTCGCAGGCGGTTCCGGCGGCGATCGCGCTGCTGCCGGCCGAGCTGCGGACGCGCCTGCGCGTGACCCAGCAGGCGCGGGCCGAGGACGAGGAGGCGGTGAAGGCAGCCTATCGCGACCTCGGCATCGCCGCCGAAATCTCGCCCTTCTTCTCCGACATGGCGCGGCGCATCGCCGAGGCCCATCTCGTCGTCTCGCGCTCGGGGGCCTCGACGGTCTCGGAGATCGCCGCCATCGGCCGGCCGGCGATCCTGGTGCCCTATCCGTACGCGCTCGACCACGACCAGGCCGCCAACGCCGCGGCGCTGGCGCGCGCCGGGGGCGCCGAGGTCTGCGTGCAGGCCTCGCTCTCCCCGGAGGTGATCGCCTCGAAGCTCACCGACTACATGACCGAGGTGCAGCTTTCCTCCGACATGGCCGAGGCCGCGCGATCGGTCGGCAAGCCCGAGGCGACGCGGTTGCTCGCCGACCTCACAGAAGCTATTGCATCGGGCCAATCCATAGCTTGGTTCAAGGGAAGGGTGCAGGCATGAAGATGCCGCAGACAATCGGCGTCGTGCATTTCATCGGCATCGGCGGCATCGGCATGAGCGGCATCGCCGAGGTGCTGCACAATCTCGGCTACAAGGTGCAGGGATCCGACCAGGCCGACGGCGCCAACGTCCAGCGCCTGCGCGAGAAAGGCATCGCCTGCTTCGTCGGCCATGTCGCCGACAACCTCGGCGACGCCGAGGTGGTGGTCGTCTCCACCGCGGTCAAGAAGAACAACCCCGAGCTCGTCGCCGCGCGCGAGAGGCTGCTGCCGATCGTGCGCCGGGCCGAGATGCTGGCCGAGCTGATGCGCTTCCGCAACGCCATCGCCATCGGCGGCACCCACGGTAAGACGACGACGACGTCGATGGTGGCGACGCTGCTGGAGGCCGGCGGGCTCGATCCCACGGTCGTCAACGGCGGCATCATCAACGCCTACGGCACCAACGCGCGCATGGGCGACGGCGAGTGGATGGTGGTCGAAGCCGACGAGAGCGACGGCACCTTCCTCAAGCTGCCGGCCGACATCGCCGTCGTCACCAACATCGACCCCGAGCATCTCGACCACTACGGCTCGTTCGAGAAGGTGCGTGAGGCGTTCCGCCAGTTCGTCGAGAACGTGCCGTTCTACGGCTTCGGCGTGATGTGCATCGACCATCCGGAGGTGCAGGCGCTGGTCAGCCGCATCGAGGACCGGCGCGTCGTCACCTATGGCGAGAACAAGCAGGCCGACGTGCGCTTCTCCAGCGTCCACATGGACGGCGCGGTGTCGGTGTTCGACGTCGCGATCCGCAACCGCAAGACCGGCGCGGTCGAGGACATTCCCGGCCTGCGGCTGCCGATGCCCGGCCGCCACAACGTCTCCAACGCCACGGCGGCCATCGCGGTCGCGCACGAGCTCGGCCTTTCCGGCGAGGATATCCGGCGCGGGCTCGCCGGCTTCGGCGGGGTGAAGCGCCGCTTCACCCATACCGGCTCGTGGAACGGCGTCGAGGTGTTCGACGACTACGGCCACCACCCGGTCGAGATCCGGGCGGTGCTACGGGCGGCGCGCGAGGCGTGCAAGGGCCGCGTCGTCGCCATCGCCCAGCCGCACCGCTACACGCGCCTTAACGACCTGTTCGATGACTTCGCCGCCTGCTTCAACGACGCCGACACGGTGGCGATCGCCCCGGTCTACGCCGCCGGCGAGGAGCCGATCGATGGCGTCAGCGCCGAGGCGCTGGTGGCGCGCATCCGCGCTGCCGGCCATCGCGACGCGCGTTTTATCGACGGGCCGCAGGCGATCGCGCCGCTGGTGCGCGGGCTGGCACGGCCGGGCGACTTCGTGGTGCTGCTCGGCGCCGGCAATATCACGCAATGGGCCTATGCGCTGCCGGGCGAGCTGGAGGCGACCTCGTGACAGACGGTGCCGCGCTCCTCGAACGGCTCTCGCCGGCGCTGTCCGGCATCCGCGGCAAGCTGATCCCCGACGCGTCGATGGAGACCATCACCTGGTTCCGCGCCGGCGGGCCGGCCGAACTTTTGTTCCAGCCGGCCGACGAGGACGACCTCGCCGCCTTCCTGAAGGCGCTGCCGCAAGAGGTGCCCGTCACCATCGTCGGCATCGGCTCCAACCTCCTCGTGCGCGAGGCGGGCGTGAAGGGCGTGGTCATCCGCCTCTCGGCCAAGGGCTTCGGCTTCGTCGAGGCGGCGGGCGGGAACCGCCTGCGCATGGGGGCGGCCGCGCCGGACAAGCGCGTGGCGGCGGCGGCGCTCGAGGCCGGCATCGGCGGCTTCCATTTCTACCACGGCATTCCCGGCTCGATCGGCGGGGCGCTGCGCATGAATGCCGGCGCCAACGGCGTCGAGACGCGCGAGCGCGTCGTCTCGGTGCGGGCGCTCGACCGGCAGGGCAATCTCCATGAGCTGTCCAATGCCGACATGGGGTACGCCTACCGCAAGTCCGGCGCGGCGAAGGACCTGATCTTCGGCGGCGCCGAGATGGAAGGCTATGCCGCCGACCGCGAGGAGATCCGCGCGGCGATGGACGAGGTGCAGACGCACCGCGAGACGGTGCAGCCGATCCGCGAGAAGACCGGCGGCTCGACCTTCAAGAATCCCGAGGGCACCTCGGCCTGGAAGGAGATCGACAAGGCCGGCTGCCGCGGCCTGATGATCGGCGGCGCGCAGATGTCGCCCATGCACTGCAACTTCATGATCAACACCGGCAGCGCCACCGGCTACGACCTCGAGCTCCTGGGCGAGACGGTGCGCGCGCGGGTGCTGGAGACGTCCGGCATCCGGCTCGAATGGGAGATCCGCCGCATCGGCGATTTCAAGCCCGGCCGCGAGGTGCAAGAGTTTCTCGGCCTGCTGCTGTGAAGGGCAGGTGCGTACGGCCGATTCTCGGTCGGAGCTGCCGTCTTGCGCCGTCCGCGCCTGCCGCCCGCCCGCCTTTTCGGCCGCGGGGGCGACCGTTTCGCTCTTCTTGCGGCGAAATGTTTCAAAATGTGAATCGCTCACGAATCCCAAGGGCTTGCCAGCGAATCCAACCTCTGATTCCTTGGGGCAGATTCGTTTCCTGATTTGAGTCGAGCGTGCGGACGCCGGTGAACCGATCGCCGGAAGACTCGGACTCAAGCCGGAGAAGCGGAAATGCGGCCCACTGGACGAGGGGATTGCCGGGGCATGGCGAAGAAGCACGTAGCCGTTCTGATGGGGGGATTTTCCTCTGAACGTCCCGTTTCCCTGTCGTCCGGCAAGGCGTGCGCCGATGCGCTGGAGGCGGAGGGCTACCCCGTGACCCGGGTCGACGTCGGGCGCGACGTCTCGCAGGTGCTGACGGCGCTGAAGCCGGACGTCGCCTTCAACGCGCTGCACGGCCCCTACGGCGAGGACGGCACCATCCAGGGCGTCCTCGAGTATCTCCAGATCCCCTACACCCATTCGGGCGTGCTCGCCTCGGCGCTGGCCATGAACAAGGAGCAGGCCAAGAGGGTGGCGAAGGCGGCAGGCATCCCGGTCGCGGAATCGAAGGTGATGAGCCGCTTCGACATCGGCAGCCGGCATCCGATGAAGCCGCCCTACGTGGTCAAGCCGGTGTGCGAGGGGTCGAGCTTCGGCGTGGTCATCGTCAAGGAGGACCAGGCCCATCCGCCGCAGGTGATCGTCTCCGACGACTGGCGCTACGGCGACACGGTGATGGTCGAGCGCTTCGTCCACGGTCGCGAGCTGACCTGCGCCGTGATGGGAGACGTGGCGCTCGGCGTCACCGAGATCATCCCGCAGGGGCATTCCTTCTACGATTACGACGCGAAATACGTGCCGGGCGGATCAAAACACGAATGCCCGGCAAAAGTTTCACCGATTATTTACCAAAAGATACAGACACTGGCGCTGAAGGCACATCAGGCAATCGGCTGTCGCGGCGTTTCCCGGTCCGACTTCCGCTACGACGACCGCCATTCCGAGAATGGCGAGTTGATCTGGCTGGAGGTCAACACCCAACCGGGCATGACGCCGACGTCGCTGGTGCCCGAGATTGCCGCCGAGGCAGGACACAGTTTTGGTGAGCTTCTGAGCTGGATCGTGGAGGACGCTTCTTGTTCTCGTTGATGGCAGGACGGAACGGCGGTGCCGGCGCGGCATCGCGCGGCGGCCGGGCGCATGCGTCCGGCGGCCTTGTCCTGCCGCGCGTGCTGCGCAAGCCGGCCCGCTTCCTTTCCCGCCTGGTTTCCGGCGACGTCGAGGCGCCGCCGCACGCGATGCTGGCGTTGTCGGCCGTGCTGATCGGGTCGTTCTCGCTCTACGGCGTCGCGGTGGGCGGCCACATGCCGGCCGTGGTGCAGGCGGTGACCGCCCGCACCGGCTTTGCCGTCAACGAGATCCGCGTCAGCGGCAATGTCGAGACGTCCGAGATCGATATCTTCGACCGTGTCGGCCTCGACGGCTGGACCTCGCTGGTCGGCTTCGACGTGCTGGAAGCGCGTGCGCGCATCGAGAGCCTGCCGTGGGTCGAGAGCGTCGCCGTGCGCAAGGTCTATCCCTCGACGCTCGAGGTGAAGGTCGCCGAACGCACCCCGTTCGCCATCTGGCAGCAGGGCTCGGTCCTGTCGCTGATCGAGGCGGACGGCCGGGTGATCGCGCCGCTCAGCGGGGCGCGCCACGCGGCGCTGCCGCTCGTCGTCGGGCGCGGCGCGGACAAGTCCGCGGCCGATTTCATCACCCGCGTCGCCGTCCATCCCGATCTTGCCGCGAGGGTGCGCGGCTATGTGCGCGTGTCCGAGCGTCGCTGGAACCTGCGCCTCGACAACGGCGTCACGGTCAAGCTGCCGGAGCGCGGCGAGGACGCGGCGCTGGCGGAGCTGGCCGCGCTCGACGCCCGCAACGGGCTCCTGTCGCGCGACATCGAGAGCGTCGACATGCGGCTTGCCGACCGCATGGTCGTCAAGTTGTCGCCGGACGCCGCCGCGGCGCGCGACGCCGCGCTCAAGGACCGTCTCGGAAAGAACTACAAGCCCGCGGAGCGCAGCATATGAACTGGCTCGCGGGACAGAAGGACACGGCCGCCGGGCGCTCCGGCGTCGTCACCGTGCTCGACATCGGCTCGACCAAGATCTGCTGCGTCATCGGCAGGCTGAAGCCCTGCGCCGAGAGCGAGCGCCTGCCCGGGCGCACCCATCAGGTGCGCGTCATCGGCATCGGCCACCAGAAGTCGCAGGGCGTGAAGTCCGGCACGATCGTCGATCTCGACGCGGCGGAGCAGGCGATCCGGCTCGCCGTCGATGCGGCCGAGCGCATGGCCGGGCTGACGGTCGAGTCGCTCATCGTCAACGTCTCGGCCGGCCGGCTGAAGAGCCAGGTCTTCTCCTCCTCGGTCAATCTCGGCGGCCACGAGGCCGGCGAGGGCGACGTCCGCCGCGTGCTCGCGGCCGGCGCCAAGCAGGCGCAGCGCGCCGAGCGCGAGGTGGTGCATTCGCTGCCGATCGGCTTCTCGCTCGACGCCGAGCGCGGCGTGCGCGACCCCGAGGGAATGATCGGCGAGGTGCTGGGCGTCGACATGCACGTGCTGACCGCCGACGCCGCGCCGCTGCGCAACCTCGAGCTGTGCGTCAACCGCGCGCACCTTTCCGTCGAGCGCATGGTGGCCACGCCCTATGCCAGCGGCCTGTCGGCGCTGGTCGACGACGAGGCGGAGATGGGCGCGGCCTGCATCGACATGGGCGGCGGCACCACGACGATCTCGATCTTCGCCGACGGCCGCTTCGTGCATGCCGACGTGCTGCCGGTCGGCGGCGGGCATGTGACGATGGACCTCGCGCGCGGGCTTTCGACGCGGCGCGAGCATGCCGAGCGGCTGAAGGTGATGCACGGCTCGGCGCTGCCGATGGCCGACGACGACCGCGACATGGTGACGATCCAGCCGATGGGGCCGGACGAGAGCGACGTGCCGCAGCACGTTCCGCGCGCTGTGATGAACAGGATCATCCGCGCCCGCGTCGAGGAGACGCTGGAGATCGTGCGCGACCGGCTCAACAAGTCAGGCTTCGGCGGCGTGGTCGGCAAGCGCGTGGTGCTGACCGGCGGAGCGAGTCAGCTCGCCGGCCTGCCGGAGGCGGCGCGGCGTATCCTGGCCCGCAACGTGCGGCTCGGACGGCCGCTCGGCGTCGCCGGCCTGCCCGAGGCGGCCAAGGGCCCGGCCTTCTCCACGGCGGTGGGCCTTCTAATCTATCCGCAGGTGGCGGCGATGGAGAACCGGCAGACGCGCGGCGGACTGCTGCGCTTCCGCGCGACGGGGACGGGCGGCCCGCTCGGCCGCGTCGGGCGCTGGATCAGGGACAGTTTTTGAGTAGTAGCGGGGACAGCCCCCAGGCGGCCGCAGCGGCGAAGCGGCGGGACAGGCGAAAAGGACGAGGACAATGACCATCAATCTCAAGAAGCCGGACATCACCGAGCTGAAGCCGCGCATCACCGTGTTCGGTGTCGGCGGCGGTGGCGGCAATGCCGTCAACAACATGATCACCGCCGGCCTCAAGGGGGTCGAGTTCGTCGTCGCCAACACCGACGCGCAGGCGCTGACCACCTCGAAGTCCGAGCGCCTGATCCAGCTCGGCGCGCACGTGACCGAGGGCCTGGGCGCCGGCGCGCTGCCCGAGGTCGGCCGCGCGGCCGCCGAGGAGTGCATCGACGAGATCATGGACCACCTGTGCAACACGCACATGTGCTTCGTCACCGCCGGCATGGGCGGCGGCACCGGCACCGGGGCGGCGCCCGTCGTCGCCCGCGCGGCGCGCGACAAGGGCATCCTCACCGTCGGCGTCGTCACCAAGCCGTTCCACTTCGAGGGCCAGCGCCGGATGAAGACGGCGGACCAGGGCATCGAGGAACTGCAGAAGTGCGTCGACACCCTCATCGTCATCCCGAACCAGAACCTCTTCCGCATCGCCAACGACAAGACGACCTTCGCCGACGCCTTCGGCATGGCCGACCAGGTCCTCTATTCGGGCGTCGCCTGCATCACCGACCTGATGGTCAAGGAAGGCCTGATCAACCTCGACTTCGCGGACGTCCGTTCCGTGATGCGCGAGATGGGCAAGGCGATGATGGGCACGGGCGAGGCGTCCGGCGAAGGCCGCGCCATGGCCGCCGCGGATGCCGCTATCGCCAAACCGCTCCTCGACGAAACCTCCATGAAGGGCGGCTAGGGCCTCCTGATCTCGATCACCGGCGGCCGCGACCTCACGCTGTTCGAGGTCGACGAGGCGGCGACCCGCATCCGCGAGGAGGTCGATTCCGACGCCAACATCATTCTCGGCGCCACCTTCGACGAGGCGCTGGAAGGCGTGATCCGCGTGTCGGTCGTGGCGACCGGCATCGACAAGACGGCGGCGGAAGCCTTCGACCGCCAGCCCGAGATGCGCACGGCCCCCGTACAGCGCCCGGCTCCCGCACCGGTCGCCGCGGCGCCGGCCTATGCTCCGGCTCAGCCGGCACCCGCACCCGTCGCGGCCTACGCCGCGCCGCAGGCGCCGGCGCCGGTCAAGCCCGCGCCCTACCAGCTGCAGGCCGGCTCGCAGGACCTCGAGGACGATTTCACCGCCGCTCTCGAGGCCGAGATCGCCCACGTCACACCGCAGGACTTCCCAAACGTCTCGCCCCGGATGCCGCGGGTTGAGGACTTCCCGCCGGTCGTTCAGGCCGAGCTGGAGCGCCGCGCGGCCGCGTCCCCCGAGGCGCACGGCGACGAGCGTGGTCCGATGGGTCTGCTGCGGCGTCTGACGACCGGCCTCTCGCGCCGCGAGGACGAGGAGATGCCGCTGTCCCGCGCACCGGAAGCGCGTCCCGCCGAGGCGAGCCCCTATGCGCCGCGCCGGCAGGCCGCCGAGTCGGCTGCCCGGCCCGCCGCCCCCGTCCGCGCGCAGAGCGAGGACGATCAGTTGGAGATCCCGGCCTTCTTGCGCCGCCAGTCCAGCTAGCGTCCCCTACACCGGATCACGAACGTTGCAGCCCGCCTCGTACTGAGGCGGGCTTTTTCGTAACCCGTTGACTGTGATTAATTTTAACGGTCGCGAAACCACTCGCGCCGTAACATTGGGTAAGAAATCGTCATTTGGGCTGGACGGCGGCGGGAGTTAGTTTGAGAGGTGCCCGAGACGTGTCCCGGGCCGTTGCGGGCCAGGCCTTGGGAGGGCGCCTCTCCGCTTCCGTTACTTCGCGCTCGTCGCGTCAGGGGAAAGTGCCGCAGTGAAGGAATTCCAGCAGACGATCGGCGCCCGCATCGGTTTCAACGGTGTCGGCGTTCACTCCGGGCACGCGGTGGAGATGGCGATCCATCCCGCCGACCCGGACACCGGAATCGTCTTCCACGTCTTCGAGGCCTCGGGATTGATCCGCGAACTGCGCGCGATCTCCGCGAACGTCTCCTCCACCGATCTGGCGACCGTCGTCGGCGACGTTTCGGGCGCCCATGTCTCGACGGTCGAGCATCTGATGGCGGCCCTCTACGCGATGGGCGTCGACAACGCCATCGTTGAGGTCGAGGGCTCCGAGGTGCCGATTCTCGACGGCTGCGCCCGCGACTTCGTCGACGCGGTCCAGAAGGCCGGTCTCGTGACGCAGCGCAGCGCTCGCCGCTTCATCCGCGTCCTGAAGCCCGTCGTCGTCGAGATGGGCGCGGCCCGCGCCGAGTACCGGCCGCACGAGGGCATGCGTTTCGAGGTGGAGATCGATTTTCCGACGCCGGCCATCGGCCGTC
>JAEZXF010000567.1 GCA_023419995.1 Pseudomonadota bacterium
GGTGGCCCGAAGGGCCGGATGAGGGGCGGCGCGGGCGCCGGCGGCTTCAGCCTCGGCGTGGCGGAGGACAGATAGGATGCTCTACCGCGTCGCCGGACAGTTCAAGACCAGCTACAAGGCCGACTACGCGCTGTTTCCGGTGCGGCAGGATGCCTGGCTGCTCGCCTTCATCCTGCTCCTCGCCTTCGTCGTCTTCCCGATGACCGCCAACGAGTTCGTGTTCCGCGCGCTGCTGATCCCGGTGCTGATCTACTCGCTGGCGGCGCTGGGCCTCAACATCCTGACGGGCTATGCCGGGCAGCTCTCGCTCGGCACCGGGGCGTTCATGGGCGTCGGCGCCTACGCCTGCTACAAGCTGGTGACGATCTTCCCCGAGATGAACATCGTCGTCGCCATCGCGCTGTCGGGCTTCTTCTCGGCGACGATCGGTATGGCCTTCGGCCTGCCTTCGCTCCGCATCAAGGGGTTCTACCTCGCGATCGCCACGCTGGCGGCGCAGTTCTTCCTCGTCTGGCTGTTCCAGAAGTGGGCGTGGCTCTACAACTACAACACGTCGGGCGCGATCCAGGTGCCGAACATCGACATGTTCGGCGTCACCGTCGCCGGCCCGAACGCGACGGCGATCGTCCAGTACTACTTCGTGCTGGCCGTGGTCTGCGTCATCACCTTCTTCGCCATCAACATCACGCGCGGCCGCGTCGGCCGCATCTGGAAGTCGGTGCGCGACATGGACATCGCCGCCGAGCTGGTCGGCATCAACCTGATGAAGGCGAAGCTGACCGCCTTCTTCGTGTCGTCCTACATCGTCGGCGTCGCCGGCGCGCTGTTCGTGTTCCTGTGGCGCGGCGCCGCCGAGGCGGTGCTGTTCGACATCCCGCTGTCGTTCCGGGTGCTGTTCATCGCCATCATCGGCGGCCTGGGGTCGATCCTCGGCAACTATCTCGGCGCGATCCTGATCGTCGCCCTGCCGGTGATCCTGTCCACGGTGCCGCGCGCGTTCGGCCTGCCGATCTCGCCGGCGATGGTCGAGCACCTGAACATCATGGTCGTGGGAGCGCTGATCATCACCTTCCTGATCCTGGAGCCGCACGGGCTCGCCCGCTACTGGGCGATCATCCGGGAGAAGCTGATCATCTGGCCTTTCCCGCATTGAGGAGAGGCCCGCACTGACGAGACAGGCGGCTGGAGGGCCGCCCACAGACCGGGGTGAGTTCGCCCGATCCGACTTGGAGAAACGAACGAGTGGAGGAGATGAAATGAAGATGCTTAGGAAATTGACGGTCCTGTCGGCGGTCCTTGCGTCGGCCACGATGCTCGCCGCGCCGGGCGCGCTCGCGCAGGACAAGATCCACATCACCAACCTGTCCTACCGTACGGGCCCGTTCGCCGCGACCGGCACGCCCGTCATGAACGGCCAGCGCGACTACATGATCATGCTCAACGAGCGCGACGGTGGCATCAACGGCGTCGAGATCGTCTACGACGAGTGCGAGACCGGCTACAACACCGAGAAGGGCGCCGAGTGCTACGAGCAGACCAAGGGGCAGAGCATCGTCACCCAGCCGTGGTCGACCGGCATCACGCTGCAGGTGCTGCCGCGCACCAACGTCGACAAGATCCCCATCCTGGCGCCCGGCTACGGCTTCTCGCCGATGCAGGACGGCAAGGTGTTCCAGTGGGCGTTCAACCCGCCGGCCTCCTACTGGGAGGGCGCCTCGATGATCCTCGAGCACGTGTCGGGCGGCGACCTCGCCAGCCTGAAGGGCAAGAAGGTCGTGCTGCTGCACCTCGACGCGCCCTACGGCAAGGAGCCGATCCCGCTGCTCGAGGCCTATGCCAAGCAGCATGAGTTCACCTTCCTGCCGATCCCGGTCGGCGTGACGGAGATGCAGAACCAGTCGGCGCAGTGGCTGCAGATCCGCCGCGAGAACCCCGACTTCGTGCTGATGTGGGGCTGGGGCGCGATGAACGCCGGCGCGCTGACCGAGGCGGTCAAGACACGCTTCCCGATGGAGAAGTTCGTCGGCATCTGGTGGTCGGGCTCGGACGCGGACCTGAAGACCGTGGGCGAGGCCGGCAAGGGCTACCGCTCGATCTCGTGGAACGTGCCCAACTCCGACTCCAAGGTGATGCAGGACGTCAAGAAGTACGTGGTCGACGCCGGCAAGTCGCTGCTGCCGCCCGCCGAATTCGACTACGTCTTCTACCAGCGCGGCGTCGTCATCTCGATGTTCGCGGTCGAGGCCGCCAAGGCGGCGCAGGCCCACTTCAACACCAAGACCGTCAGCGCCGAGCAGCTTCGCTGGGGGCTTGAGAACCTGAACCTCGATGCCGCGGCGCTCGAGGCGCTGGGCTTCACCGGCATGGTCGGCCCGTTCTCGACCTCCTGCTCCAACCACACCGGCAGCGCCGGCGCGTGGATGCTGGAATGGGACGGCGCCAAGTTCAATCCCGTCTCCGACCTGCTCAAGGCCGACGGCGACATGATCGCGCCGCTGGTCGAGAGCGGCGCCAAGGCGTACGCGGATTCCAACGCGCCGTGGCCCGTCAACGAGGAGTGCGGCTCCTGAGGACAGCTTTCCTCTCCCCGCCCGCGGGGAGAGGATGCCGGCAGGCGGGTGAGGGGCCGTGCCGGTTTGAGGACCAGCCTGTAACTTCTCCGAAGGTGCCGCCCCTCATCCGGCCCTTCGGGCCTCTTTCTCCCCGCGAGCGGGGAGAAGGGCAACCGCCGCCGGAGCCGACATGACCAGCCCTGCACCTGCCATCGAGCCTGCCGACACCATCCTGTCGATCAACAACATCGAGGTGATCTACGATCACGTCATCCTGGTGCTGAAGGGCGTGTCGCTCTCCGTGCCGCGCGGCGGCATCACGGCGCTCCTCGGCGCCAACGGGGCGGGCAAGACGACGACGCTGAAGGCGATCTCGAACCTGCTCCACGGCGAGCGCGGCGAGGTGACCAAGGGCAGCATCGTCTTCGAGGGCGACGAGGTGCAGGCGCTGTCGCCCAACGACCTCGTGCGGCGCGGCTGCATCCAGGTCATGGAGGGCCGGCACTGCTTCGGCCATCTCTCGGTCGAGGACAACCTGCTCACCGGCGCGTTCACCCGCCGCGACGGCCAGGCCGCGATCCGCGACGACCTCGAGCTGGTCTACCAGTATTTCCCGCGCCTCAAGGTGCGGCGCTCGTCCATGGCGGGCTACACCTCGGGCGGCGAGCAGCAGATGACGGCCATCGGCCGCGCGCTGATGAGCCGGCCGAAGATGATCCTGCTCGACGAGCCGTCGATGGGGCTGGCGCCGCAGCTCGTCGAGGAGATCTTCGAGATCGTGCGCAAGCTGAACGAGGAGCAGGGCGTGTCCTTCCTGCTCGCCGAGCAGAACACCAACATCGCGCTGCGCTACGCCAAATACGGCTACATCCTCGAATCGGGCCGCATCGTGCTCGACGGCGAGGCCCAGGCGCTGCGCGAGAACGAGGACGTCAAGGAGTTCTACCTCGGCGTCGGCGGCGAGGGCCGCAAGTCGTTCCGCGACGTCAAGCACTACAAGCGCCGCAAGCGCTGGCTGGCCTGACCTACCAGCTGCGCTTGTAGCTGGCGCGGAACACGCCGCTCCAGTTTTCCCTGCCCGGCTCCTGGACCGTGGCCGAGAACCGGACCGCCTGGCGGAAGGGCTGCTCGACGCCGACGCTGGTGTGCCATTCCCCGTCGCCATCGCGCGCCGCGCGGGCCACCAGCACGGTGCCCGCATGGGCCGAGGACAGCCGGACGGTGCGGGACGTCTGGATGCGCACCTTCCGGTCGCTGCCGGGTTCCTGGTCGAACGCGTAGTTCTGGACGAACTCCGCGCCGATGCCTCCGAGGTCGCGGGCGAAGACGTTGTTGACGGAAAGCGTGCGCCTGCCCGCGATCCCGCGCGAACGCAGGTCGACGCGCGTGGTGCGCCTGGCGCCGAACTCCTCGCCCTCGGTGCGCAGCATCGCCCAGAACAGCACCGGCTCGAAGGCATGGACGGGGTCCGGCCCGCGCAGGCCGACCTCGGCGCCGACGCCCGCCTCCGCGCCGATCGGCAAGTGGCTGCCGAAGCGCGCGGCATAGGCCGTGTCGGAGTTCTTCTTCCACTCCCAGATCAGCGGGCGGTCGCCCGCCCGGGCATCGGAGGCGGCGGCAACGGCCGCGAGGACCGCCAGCGCGGCGGCATGCAGGAACGATGTGCGCATCGATGGATCCCGGGCAAAGGGGGCGGAGAGGCTCTCGCCGATTGTTTCGCTCGTTCATGGAGCGTTATCATTCCCGCGGCGGCGCGCCCAATCACGTTTTCGGCCGAGGGACCGTTTCGGCGGCGGTGTTGCAGATCGCACACGCCGGTCCCGGATGCGCCGGGCGAAATGTCGCCGATCGAGGGCGTTCCTTTGGAAAAACGCGCCATTGCCCTTCGTTCGCGTTTTCGCTATCAGCGTGGAAACAGCTATGCGGAGGGAATTCGACCATGGCAGATCACGCCTCCACCGGCCCCGTCGAACTGGGCGCCAATATGGACTATGCCGAGCACGAGAAGACCTATTCGATCTTCCTCGCCATCGCCAAATACTCCTCGGTCGCGATCGCTGCCCTGCTGATCTCCATGGCGTTCGGCTTCTTCACGTCGGCGGGCTTCATCTCGGCAACGATTCTCTTCGTCATTCTCAACGTGGTCGGCATCTATCTGCTGCGCTGAGGCGCGGCCGAGGCCGATGCATGCGAGACGCTTTCCGACGGCCCGCGACACGGGCCGTCGGTGTGTCGGGAGGGGCTGAGCCCGAAAGGATTTGCCGGTGGCACAGACGGTTTTCATTCCGAAAGAGATCGACGCGAACGAGACGCGCGTCGCCGCATCGCCCGACACGGTGAAGCGGCTGGCGGGCCTCGGCTTCGCCGTCGTGGTCGAGAAGGGCGCGGGCGCCGCGTCGCGCATCCCCGATGCGGACTTCGCCGCCGCGGGCGCGACGATCGGCGCGGCATCGGATGCGGCGAAGGCCGATCTGGTGCTCAAGGTGCGCCGGCCGAACGCGGCCGAGCTTGCCGGCTACAGGAAGGGCGCGCTGGTCATCGCCACCATCGATCCCTACGGCAACGAGGATGCGGTGGCGGCGCTGGCCAAGGCCGGCGTCTCGGCCTTCGCGATGGAGTTCATGCCGCGCATCACCCGCGCGCAGGTGATGGACGTGCTGTCCTCGCAGGCGAACCTCGCCGGCTACCGCGCGGTGATCGATGCGGCGGCCGAGTACGACCGCGCGCTGCCGATGATGATGACGGCGGCCGGCACCGTGCCGGCGGCCAAGATCTTCGTCATGGGCGTGGGCGTCGCCGGCCTCCAGGCCATCGCCACGGCGCGCCGCCTCGGCGCTGGCGTCACCGCGACCGACGTGCGCCCGGCGGCCAAGGAGCAGGTCGCCTCGCTCGGCGCCAAGTTCATCGCCGTCGAGGACGACGAGTTCAAGCAGGCCGAAACGGCAGGCGGCTACGCCAAGGAGATGTCGAAGGAATACCAGGCCAAGCAGGCGGCGCTGGTGGCCGACCACATCGCCAAGCAGGACATCGTCATCACCACGGCGCTGATCCCCGGCCGGCCGGCGCCGAAGCTGGTGTCGGCGGCTATGGTCGCCTCGATGAAGGCCGGATCGGTGATCGTCGACCTCGCGGTCGAGCGCGGCGGCAACGTCGAGGGCGCGGTGGCCGGCAAGGTCGTGACCACGGCCAACGATGTCAGGATCGTCGGCCATCTCAACGTGCCGGGCCGGGTGTCGGCTTCCTCGTCGCTGCTCTACGCCAAGAACCTCTATGCCTTCGTCGAGACGCTGGTCGACAAGGAGACGAAGTCGCTCAGGGTCAATGTCGAGGACGAACTGGTCAAGGCGACGCTGCTGACCCATGAGGGCCGCATCGTCCATCCGGGTTTCGCGAACGTGAAGGCCGATGCCGCGCCCGCGGCAGCGAAGGCCGAGCCCAAGGCTGCGTCCGCCGCAGCGAAGAAGCCGGCGCCGAAGGCCGCCGCCGCCAAGCCGACCGCGACCAAGGCTCCGGCAAGCAAGACCCCGGCAAGCAAGGGCGCGGCGACGAAAGCCCCGGCGACCAAGGCCAAGACCGACAAGGGAGGCGCATGATGGAACAGAATGGCGCTCTGGAGCAGGCGATAAACCAGCTCGAGCAGGCCGCCGCCGCCGTGCGGATGGCCTTTCAGGACGAGAGGGCGGGGCAGGCGGCCGACGCCGTCGCCGCCGGTGCGGGGGCCGCGACCGGCATCGACCCGTTCGTCTTCCGCTTCGCGATCTTCGTGCTGGCGATCTTCGTCGGCTACTACGTGGTGTGGTCGGTGACGCCGGCGCTGCACACGCCGCTGATGTCGGTCACCAACGCGATCTCGTCGGTCATCGTCGTCGGCGCTCTGCTCGCCGTCGGCATCTCGGCCTCGGGCATGGCCACGGGCTTCGGCTTCGTCGCGCTGGTGCTGGCCTCCGTCAACATCTTCGGCGGGTTCCTCGTCACCCAGCGCATGCTGGCGATGTACAAGAAGAAAGAGAAGTGAGCCTGACCGATGAGTGAGAACCTCGCTTCCTTCCTCTACCTCGTTTCCGGCGTGCTGTTCATCATGGCGCTGCGCGGCCTGTCGCACCCGACGACCAGCCGCCAGGGCAACCTCTACGGCATGATCGGCATGACCATCGCGGTCGCCACCACGCTGGTGCTGGCCGCGCCGTCGTTCAACGCCCTGATGCTGATCGTCGCCGGCATCGCCCTCGGCGGCGGCGTCGGCGCGGTGATCGCCAAGCGCATCGCCATGACGTCGATGCCGCAGCTCGTCGCGGCGTTCCACTCGCTGGTCGGCCTCGCCGCGGTGCTGGTCGCCGCCGCCGCCATGTACGCGCCGGAGAGCATCGGCGTCGGCACGGTCGGACACATCCACACCCAGGCGATCATCGAGATGAGCCTCGGCGTCGCCATCGGCGCCATCACCTTCACCGGCTCGATCATCGCCTTCCTCAAGCTCGATGGCCGCATGTCGGGCAAGCCGATCATGCTGCCCGGCCGCCACGTGGTGAACGCGGCGATCGCCATCGCGCTGGTCGTGCTGGTGGTCATGCTGGTGTCGACGCAGTCGACCACGATCTTCTGGCTGATCGTGGCGCTGTCGCTGCTGCTCGGCGTGCTGATCATCATCCCGATCGGCGGCGCCGACATGCCGGTCGTGGTGTCGATGCTCAACTCCTACTCCGGCTGGGCCGCCGCCGGCATCGGCTTCACGCTCGGCAACCTCGCGCTCATCATCACCGGCGCGCTGGTCGGCTCCTCGGGCGCGATCCTCAGCTACATCATGTGCAAGGGCATGAACCGCTCGTTCATCTCCGTCATCCTCGGCGGCTTCGGCGGCGAGACCGCCGCGGCCAGCGACGACGGCATCGAGCGCACGGTCAAGCAGGGCTCGGCCGACGACGCCGCCTACCTGATGATGAACGCGCAGAAGGTCATCATCGTGCCGGGCTACGGCATGGCGGTGGCGCAGGCGCAGCACGCGCTGCGCGAGATGGCCGAC
>JAEZXF010000133.1 GCA_023419995.1 Pseudomonadota bacterium
CCGTCGAGGCGCGGGCGGGCTGGTGGGCGGACTAGACTAAGAACACGCCGCTCCGCGTCAACTGCGTCAATCCCGGCGCGACGCGCACGGCGATGCGCGCGCTGGCCATGCCCGGCGAGGACCCGAAGACGCTGCCGCACCCGTCCGAGATCGCCAGGAAGATCGTGCCGCTGGCGAGTCCCGCGCTGACCGAGACCGGGCTGATCTTCGACGTGCCCGGCGACCGCTTCGTCCGCTACCGCATGCCGGAATAGGCGCGGAGCGGCAACGCTATCGACCCCGCTTGCAGGGCATGCTAGACGGAACCATATGAATCTCCGTCCTCTCACGCGGGATACGGACCATGACGCTTCTCTTCCGCCCGGCCGTTGCTGGCCTTCTCCTCGCCAGCGCGGCCCTCGCCGCGCCTGCCTACGCGGACGCGTTCAGCTCGCAGGGCTTCTCCGGCGAGACGACGACGCTGGACAAGCTGCCCGGTGTCAACCTCGACGTGGTGCCCGGCTACAGCGCCGGCCTCGGCAACTGCAGCGAGGACGCCCACCCGTCGTTCGCGACGCGCAGCCTGTCGCCGCAGAAGTCGACGACCTGCCGCTTCGGCAATTTCTCGATCACCTCGACGAACAACAACTCGGCCCAGCAGCTCTACGACACGACCTATGGCGGCAATCCGCCCCCGTGGGTTCCGACCTGGAAGCCGTGATCCTTCCCGCTGCCCGGCCAAAAGACCAGGCAGTTTCATTTCGGATGCCTGATGCCTATGCCTGCCCCTGCGCCGCGGCGGCCTCGCGGACCTCGCGCCGGCGGTAGGCGATGGCGCTGAACGGCAGGAACACGAGGAAGGCGAGCGCGGTCGCGGCCATCGCGTGCCAGGTGTAGCTGGCCAGAAGCGCGACATAGAGCACGGTGCCGAGGATCATCGGCATGACCATGTCGCGGCGCACGCGCACGCCGGTCTTGCCCGAGTAGACGGGCGCGCGGCTGACCATCAGGAACGCCACCAGCACCGTGAAGGCCGCGGCGGAGAAGGCGAAGGCGGCGCTGTGCGGCAGGCCGAGGAAGCCGGCATAGACCGGCAGCAGCACCAAGAGCGCGCCGGCCGGCGCCGGAACGCCGACGAAGTAATCCGCCTTCCAGGCGGGGCTGTCGGTATCCTCGAGCATGACGTTGAAGCGCGCCAGCCGCAGGCAGCAGGCGATGGCGAACATCAGCGCGGCGATCCAGCCGAGCGCGCCTGCCTTGTCGAGGAGATAGACGTAGAGCACCAGCGCCGGGGCGACGCCGAAATTGACGATGTCGGCCAGCGAATCCATCTGCGCGCCGAACTTCGACGCGCCCTGCAGCAGGCGCGCGATGCGGCCGTCGACGGCATCGAGCAGCGCGGCGATCAGAACCATGGCGACGGCGAGCTCGAAGCGGTGCTCGAAGGCGAGGCGGATGCCCGTCAGGCCGGCGCAGACCGCGAGCACGGTGATGAGGTTGGGCACGACCAGCCGCAGCGGAATCTCGCGCAGGCGCGCCCGGCGGCGCGCGCCATTGGGGGCCTGTGGCGAAGCGGGAGCCATCGGGCCTCAGGACACCCGGACAAGCGGCGTGGCCGCGTCCGTGCCGTATTCGGCGATGACGGTCTCGCCGGCGATGGCGGTCTGGCCGACGGCGACCTTGAGCGCCGCGCCTGCGGGCAGGTAGACGTCGACGCGGGAGCCGAAGCGGATCAGGCCGAAACGCTCGCCGACGGCGAGGTCGCTGCCCGGATCGGTCCAGCAGACGATGCGGCGGGCGACGAGACCGGCCACCTGCACGACGCCGAGGCGGCCGTTCGGGCTTTCGATGACGAGGCCGTTGCGCTCGTTCTCGCTGCTCGCCTTGTCCAGCTCGGCATTGAGGAACTTGCCGGGGCGATGCTCGACCGCGGAGACGCGGCCGCGCGCCGGGGCGCGGTTCACGTGGCAGGAAAAGACGTTCATGAACACGCAGACGCGCGTCATCTCCGCGTCGCCCAGCCCGAGCTCGCGCGGGGGCACGGCGGGGCCGACGGACGACACGACGCCGTCGGCCGGGCTGATGACCAGCCTGTCGTTGACCGGCGTGACGCGCTCGGGATCGCGGAAGAAATAGGCGCACCAGGCGGTCAGGATCAGGCCGATCCAGAACAGGCTGGTCGAGAACAGGCCGAGCAGGATGGTCGCGCCGGCGAAGGCGGCGATGAAGGGCCAGCCCTCGCGGTGAACCGGCACGAAGGTGTTCCTGATCGTATCGGCAAGGCTCATGCGGCTTGTCGCTCCCGCGTTTCGAGGTTCGCCTGATAGCCTATCGCGCCCCGGGCCGCAACGCGCGATTGGCCGCGCCGCCTTGCCGGCAACAGGCAGGCCCGTGCTATGGTTCCCGCCGAAGCGGGGCAGCGAAGGGAGAAAACAGCGCAATGTGGCGGTCGACGACGGCAGCGCTCCTTCTCCTCGCGGCATCCGCGGCAGCCAACGCCGGCACCGTGTGCACCATCGTCGCCGACGCGGCCGACGGGCGCATCCTGCTCGAGGACGGCGACTGCCGCAGCCGGGTGACGCCGGCCTCGACCTTCAAGATCCCCCTCGCGCTGATGGGGTTTGATTCCGGGCTCCTCTCCAGCCCGCAGGCACCCGTCCTGCCGTTCAGGGAAGGCTACCCGGCATGGGGCGGGGACGACTGGACGCGGCCGACGGATCCCGGCCGGTGGATGCGCTTCTCCGTGGTCTGGTATTCCCAGCAGATCGCGCGCCAGCTCGGCGCGGACCGGCTGCGGGGCTATGCCGAGGCGTTCGGCTACGGCAACGCCGACGTCTCCGGCGATCCCGGCCGGAACAACGGCCTCGAGCGCGCGTGGATCAGCTCGTCGCTGGCGATCTCGCCGGCCGAGCAGGTCGTGTTCCTGCGAAAGCTGGTGAGCGGCGCCCTGCCCGTCGGCGCGCAGGCGACGGCGATGACGCGACGCATCGTCGAGACCTTTGCGGCACCGGACGGCTGGAGCATGCAGGGCAAGACGGGCGGAGCCTATCCGCGCCGCGCCGACGGCGCGTTCGACCGGGCGCGGGGCTGGGGCTGGTTCGTCGGCTGGGCAACGAAGGAGGGGCGCGCACTGGTCTTCGCCCGCCTCGCCCAGGACGACAGGCGGATCCCGGGCTCGCCGGGCATCCGCGCCCGCGACGCGCTGATTGGCGAGTGGCCCGCCGTGGTCGAGGCGCTGGCGCCCTGAGACGTGGGCACGCGCCCTCCTCCGCCCTGTTCCCCATGCACCTGTTCCTCATCCTGTGATTGCGGAACGGCGCGCCGGACGCGTGAAATAAACAACTTATTATCGAACGGCATGGATAGTGGCGCTGTTCCGGAGTAGCGAATTGAATTCCCAACTCTTCATCGGATTGCTCAATCCAGGCATCGGCGTGCTTCTGGCGGCGGCATTCTTCCTGCTGTGGCTGAATCGTCGCGATCAGGTCTATGTGGCAGTCGCCGCGTCGAGCTATGTGACGTCCACCCTTGCCTTCCTGATCCAGGACGTCGGGCCGAGCCTGCCTTATGACCTCGAACGCCTGCCGTCGAACATCTGCTTCCTGCTGACGGGCTGCCTGCTCGTGTCGGCGGTGCTGATGCGCTACAGGCTGTCCATCCCCTACCGCACCTTCGCAGCCATCGTCGCCCTGGGCGCTGGCGGCATGTACTGGTTCCTCGTCGAGCAGCCGAGCCTGACCGCCCGCATCTATACCGTCAATTTCCTGATCGGAGCCATCGCGGTCATCGGCGCCGCGAAGCTCTACCGCGTCGAGAAGCAGCATCTCGTCGACCGGCTGCTGTTCTGGGCGCTGGTGGTGTCGGCGGCCAACTTCCTGCTGCGGCCGATCACCATCATGTCGCTCGCCGGCTCGTTCGACAATTTCGACAGCTTCCAGAGGTCGCTCTACTGGACGACGGTTCAGTTCACGCAGGCGATGATCTCGGTCATGTTCGCGCTGAACCTGCTCATCGCCATCGCGATCGACCTGATCGCGGAGCTGAAGCAGGAAGCCAACACCGACAAGCTCTCCGGGCTGCTCAACCGGCGCGGCTTCGAGATGGAAGCGGCAGCCGTCCTCGAGCGCCGCGGCGCGGAGGGCGCGTCGGCCTGCCTGCTGATCGCCGACCTGGATCATTTCAAGGGCATCAACGACACGCACGGCCATGCCGTGGGCGACGAGGTGATCCGCCTGTTCGGCCGGCAGATCGCCATGGCCGCGGCCGGCAAGGCGGTCGCCGGACGGATCGGCGGCGAGGAGTTCGCGATCCTCATCCCGAACACCAGCCTGGGCGCGGCCAGAACCTTCGCCGAATCGTTGCGGGCGGGCCTTGCCCTCTACTGTGCCGGGCAGCTGCCGCCCGGCCTGCTGCCGACCACCAGCATCGGCGTCTGCGTCGCCGAGCCCGGCACCAGCCTGCACGTCATGATGCACCGGGCGGACGAGGCGCTCTACGTCGCCAAGCGCGAGGGCCGCAACCAGGTGCAGGTGCATGCGCCGCCCGCGGACGACCCCGCCCTCACCCGGCGCGCCTGACGGCCCGTAAGCCTGCCTTGCGGCTCACTCCGCCGGCGGCTCCGCGCCGGCCGGCGCACGACGCTCGACGATGCCGAGCTCGTCCTCCTCGCGCACGCGGCGCAGCCGCTCCTCGGCCTCGGTCGCCTCGCGCTGGCGCGCCCACATCTCGGCATAGAGGCCGCGCTTCGCCAGAAGCGCGGAATGCTTGCCGCGCTCGGCGATGCGCCCGTCCTGAAGCACGATGATCTCGTCGGCCGAGATGACCGTCGAAAGGCGGTGGGCGATGACCAGCGTGGTGCGGCCCCGGCTGACGAGGTCGAGCGCGGCCTGGATCTCCTGCTCGGTGCGGGTGTCGAGCGCCGAGGTCGCCTCGTCGAGCATCAGGATCGGCGGCGCCTTCAGGATGGTGCGGGCGATCGCCACGCGCTGCTTCTCGCCGCCCGACAGCTTCAAGCCGCGCTCGCCGACCATGGTGTCGTAGCCGTCCGGCAAACGGGCGATGAAATCGCCGATCTGGGCGAGATCGGCCGCGCGCGCGCCCTCCTCGGCACCCGCGTCGGGCCGGCCGGAGCGGATGTTGTAGCGGATGGTGTCGTTGAACAGCACGGTGTCCTGCGGCCCCATGCCGATGACCGACCGCAGGCTTTCCTGCGTCACGTCGCGGATGTCCTGCCCGTCGATGCGGACCGAACCGGACTGGATGTCGTAGAAGCGGAACAGCAGCCGCGAGATGGTCGACTTGCCGGCACCGGCCGGGCCGACGATGGCGACGGTCTTGCCGGCCGGCACCTCAAACGACACACCCTTGAGGATCGGCCGGGCCGCATCGTAGGCGAAGTGCACGTCCTCGAACACCACCCTGCCCTCGGTGACGGCGAGCGGCTTCGCATCGGATCGGTCCACCACCTCGGCCTCGACATCGAGCAGGTCGAACATCTGCTCGATGTCGGTCAGCGCCTGGCGGATCTCGCGGTAGATGAAGCCGATGAAGTTGAGCGGCACGGAAAGCTGCATCAGCATGGCGTTGATGAAGACGAAATCGCCGATCGTCTGGCTGCCGGCCTGCACTTCGAGCGCCGAGAGCACCATGCACGCCGTCATGCCGACGCCGAAGATGACGCCCTGGCCGAAGTTCAGCCAGCCGAGCGAGGTCCAGGTGCGGGTGGCCGCGTCCTCGTAGCGCGCCATCGAGCGGTCGTAGCGCGCCGCCTCCATCTTCTCGTTGCCGAAATACTTGACCGTCTCGTAGTTGAGCAGCGAGTCGACCGCCTTGGTGTTGGCGTCGGTGTCGCTGTCGTTCATGTCGCGCCGGATGGCGATGCGCCAGTCGCTCGCCCAGACCGTGAACCAGGTGTAGAGCCACACGGTCGCGGCGATGACGGCGACGTAGACCCAGCCGTAGGCCACCCAGAAGATGACGGCCATCAGCGCGAACTCGAGCACGGTCGGCAGGGTGTTGAGGATGGTGAAGCGGACGATCGTCTCGATGCCCTTCACGCCGCGCTCGATGACGCGCGACAGCCCGCCCGTGCGCCGCTCGAGATGGAAGCGCAGCGACAGGGCGTGGAGATGCACGAAGGTGCGGTAGCCGAGCTGGCGCACGGCATGCTGCCCGACGCGGGCGAACAGCGCATCGCGCAGTTGGTTGAGGCCGACCTGCACGACGCGGACGACGTTGTAGGCGAGAACCAGCATCACCGGCGCGATGAGGATGGCGGGGATGTAGTCGGGCGCTGCGAGCTCGCCGGTCAGCGCATCGGTCGCCCATTTGAAGAAATAGGGCACCAGCACCAGCACCAGCTTGGCGAGGACGAGGAACACGGTCGCCCAGACGACGCGCATCTTCAGGTCGGCGCGGTCGGCCGGCCACATGTAGGGCCACAGATTGGCGAGCGTCTTCAGGGTGAGGCCGGAATCGGCGGAAACGGTCTTGTCGGACACAGGTGAAATCCTGATGGGAAGGGGTCAGCCGCACCGCCCGGCGGGCGGCGGCGCACAGCACGAGACGAGCAACTGCCCGACCGCGCCGGAAAGGGAGGCGAGCGCTTCGCGGTCCACCTCGTAGCGGGAGCGCGGGCGGCCGGGCGTCAGGCGTACCAGCCCGGCATCGACCAGCACCTTGAGGTGCTGGGACACGGTGGACTGGGCGAGGTCGAGGCGCGCCACCACGTCCTTGCAGCAGCAGGCCTCCACTCCGGCCAGATGCTGGAGGATCTCGAGGCGGGCGGGATGGGCGAGCGCGGCGAGCCGCTCGGCGAGCGCGGCGCGCTCGCTGCAGCCGTGCCTGGCGGGAAGGATATCCTGCTGGGTATTCATCGTATATCGGCGATACACGATGAATTTGTTTCATGCAAGCGGCGGCTGGGGAAAAGCGATTGCGCCGCAGGGCCGCGAAAGCAGAAGGCCATGCCCGAATAGCATGGCCCCGCTTGCAGGATCACGGCACCGGCGAGGCCGGTTGTGTCAGTCGCCCCGCCGGTCAGCCGGCAGTACGAGGACTACTCGCCGGCCGCGTCGCGGTCTTCCGGCTTCACGGCCTGATCGCCGATCGCGTCCATGTCGGCCTGCTCGCCTTCCGGCGTCTCGTTCGGCACGGAGAAGACCTGTCCCGGCCAGATGCGGTCCGGATCGTGGATCTGGTCCTGGTTGGCGAGGTAGATGGTCGAATAGCGGATGCCGTGGCCGTAGACCCGGCGCGAGATGCGCCACAGGGAGTCGCCGCGGCGGATGATGACGGCCCCGTCGACGCGCTGGAGCGGCGCGGCAGTGGCGCCCTCGCCGGTCG
>JAEZXF010000056.1 GCA_023419995.1 Pseudomonadota bacterium
GTCCACAGCTTGGCCATGGCCGCGCGCTCGGGAGACAGCTTGCCGGCAATCAGTTCGGCAATGCAGGATTCCATGAAGGTGCGGCCGATCTCGACCTCGGTCGCGGCTTCCGCGAGCTTGAAGCGGGTGTTCTGGAAATCCTTCACCGCCTGGCCGAAGGCCCGCCGGTCGGCGGCGTACTCCACCGCCCAGTCGACTGCCGCCTCGGCCGCCGCCACCGCGGTGACCGCGATCATCATCCGCTCCTTGGCGAGCTGGGACATCAGGTACTCGAAGCCCTTGCCCTCCTCGCCGATCAGGTTGGAGACCGGAACCCGCATGTCGTCGAAGAACAGCGCGGCCGTGTCCTGCGCGCGCAGGCCGACCTTGTTCAACGGCTTGCCGCGCCGGAAGCCCGGCGTATCGGTCTCGACGAGGATCAGGCTGATGCCGCGCGCGCCGGGCGTGTCGTTGGTGCGGGCGGCGAGCACGACGATGTCGGCCATCTCGCCGTTGCTGATGAAGGTCTTCTGGCCGTTGACGACGAAGTGGTCGCCGTCGCGGCGCGCCGTCGTCTTCAGCGCCTTGGCGTCGCTGCCGCAGGACGGCTCGGACATGCCGAGGGCGGCGATGGCCGTGCCGGCCGTCAGCTGCGGCAGCCATCTGTCGCGCAGCGCCGGGCTGCCGTAATAGGTCAGGTAGGGCGCGACCACATCGGAATGCACGCCGAAGGCGGGCGCGGTGAGGCCGGCGAGCGCCTGCTCCTCCAGCACGATCGCGCCGAAGCGGAAGTCGAGGCCGAGGCCGCCATACTCTGCCGGCACGCTGGTGCACAGCATGCCGAGATCGCCGGCCTCCTTCCAGATCTCCCTGTCGACCAGGCCGCGTTCTTCCCACTCGGCCATGCGGGGGGCGACGCGCTCGGCGAAGAAGCGGCGCACCGAGGCGCGAAACTGCGCCAGTTCGTGTTCAATGGATTCGGACATCATTTCCACCAGATAAATCGGTTCTGAAAAGCCGCGACAACCGCGAAAAGCAGGAGTGAAACAACCGCGGCGGCGGTGACGGACGACCACACCCTAACGAAGTCGACCTGCTGGGTAGCCTCGTAGATACGCCAGCCGATGCCCTGGTAAGACCCGAGCATCTCGACGACGATCGCAATGATCATCGCCCTGACCACCGACACGCGAATGCCGGTGAACAGAAGGGGAAGCGCGGCCGGCAGCTTGAGCTTGAACAGGATCTCGCTCGGGGTGGCGCCGAAGCTGCGCAGGAGGTTGATGTGCTCGGCGTCGCAGCTGCGAAGGCCCTGCCGGACGTTGAGCATGATGGTGTAGCTGACGATGAACGTCACCAGCACGATCTTCGACCACGGCCCCTGTCCGAACCACAGGATGCAGAGCGGAGCATAGGCGACGACCGGGACGGCGTTGACGGCGGTGAGCACCGGCAGCAGGACCCGTTCCAGACGGGCGAACGACGTCATGACGACGGCGAGGACGATGCCGACCACCGTGCCGAGCGCGAGGCCGCTGACCGCCTCGTGCGTGGTGACGACGAGCGCCGGATAGACGCGGCTCCAGCCGGAGACCATGTCGGCGACGATGACGCTGGGCGCCGGCAGGATGAAGGGCGGGATGTTGCCGAGGCGGATGATCGCCTCCCAGCCGCCGACGACCACGACGAAGCCTATGAGCGGCGGCCACACGGCGTAGAGGAGCTTCTGCAGCCGGCTCGTCTCGGCGATCTGCACAGCCTGCTCAGCCATTTTCCCTGCTCCGGACCCGGACCCACCAGCCGAAGCGGGTCTCGATCAGCGCGATCGCGCCGTAGACGACGGTGCCCATGATCGCCGCGCAGACGATCGCCAGCCACAGCCGCGGCATGCTCTCGTCGAACAGCGACTGGAGCAGCAGCACGCCGACGCCGCGCGAGGCGCCGAACCATTCGCCGACGATGGCGCCGATCAGGCTCAGGCCGGCGCCGAGGCGCAGCGAGACGAAGATCGTCGGCAGCGCCGCCGGCAGCAGCACCCGCCAGAACATGGTCCAGCGGCTGGCGCCGAACGAGCGCAGGAGATCGATCTTCCCCTGGTCGGTCGAGCGCAGGCCGACCAGCGTGTTCACCGTCACCGGGAAGAAGGTGAGGTAGAAGGCGATGACGATCTTGGCCCACATGGAGTTGCCGAACCACAGCACGATGATCGAGCCCAGCGCGACCAGCGGGATGGTCTGCGACACCACCGCATAGGGAAAGAACATCCGCTCGAGGATGCGGACGTGGAAGAAGACCACGCCGACGAGGAAGCCGATCAGCGAGCCGCCGACGAAGCCGAGGACCGCCTCGAGCATGGTGATGCCGACGGACTGGGCCAGCACCTTCGGGTAGAGCGAGGCCTGCGCGTAGATCGCGCTCGGCGGCGGCAGGATGTAGTGCGGGATCGCGAACGCCCGGCAGGCGACCTCCCAGAGCAGGACGGCCGCGACGATGCCGAGCACCCAGAGTCCGGCCCTGGAGAGACCCTGCAGCATCACTTGCCCCCGCCCTGCGGCGCGCCCTCGCCCTGCGACGCGAAGGTCTTCATGCTCTCCTCCTCGACCGCCTCGAGAAGCTGGCGCTTCAGGGCGATGAAGTCGGAGCTGGTGACGATCGAGCTCGGCCGCGGCCGCTCGAGGTGGACCGGGATGTCGAGCTTGATCGTGCCCGGCCGCGCCGAGATCACCAGCACGCGGTCGGCGAGGAAGATCGCCTCGTCGATGTCGTGGGTGATGAACAGGATGGTGCGGCGGAAATGCTCCCAGACCTTGAGCAGCCATTGCTGCATCATCGAGCGCGTCAGCGCGTCGAGCGCGCCGAACGGCTCGTCGAGCAGCATCAGGTCGCGCTCGAACAGGAAGGTCCGCATCAGGGCGACGCGCTGGCGCATGCCGCCCGAAAGCTGGTGCGGATAGTGCGAATCGAAGCCGGCGAGGCCGAACTCGCCGATCACGTCCATGGCGCGCCGGCGCGCCTCCCTGCGGCCCTGGCCCGCCACCTCGACGCCGAGGATGGCATTGTCGAGCACGGTGCGCCACGGCAGCAGCATGTCGCGCTGGGGCATGAAGGCGATCTTCCCGAGCAGGCTGTTCGGCCCGAGCTTCTCGCCGTGGAGATACATCTCGCCGCCGGGGTCGGGCTGCATCAGCCCGACCAGGATGTTGAACAGCGTGCTCTTGCCGCAGCCGCTCGGCCCGATGACGGTGATGAACTCGCCGTTGCGGACCGACAGGTCGATCTGCCCCAGCGCCGCCACGTCGCGGCCGCCGCCCCGGAACGTCTTGCGCACGTTCGCGAGCCGGATGACCTCCTTCGATGCCCCTCCTGCGATCACCTTCAGGCTGGACACCCTGCCCTCGCCCGGTTGCGCGAGCGTCGCTGCGGAACTCTTCATGACCATGCGCCCCGTCCCCGCCGTCATATCGTGCGGTATTCCTGGGGAACCTTGTCGTAGAAGCTGCGGTCCACGGCCTTGGCGAGATCGACCGGCGCGGCGATCACCTTGTTGTCGACCATGAACTTCTGGGTGTATTCGAGCGCGCCCTGGTCCATGTAGCCGATGTTCTTCTCGCCCGGCCCGAACAGGATCAGCTTGGCGACCTCGTCCAGCATCTCGGTCTGGTGCACGGGGTCGAGGGTGGGGTTGGCGGCGATGACCGCGTCGACCGCTTCCTTGCGGTTGGTCAGCGCGTCCTTCCAGCCGCGCAGCGAGGCGTTGAGGAAGCCCTGCACCAGCTTCGGATTGTTCTGGATGGTCTCCTCGCGGGCGACGATGATCTCGCGCGGGACGACGATGCCGAAATCGGTCGGGTCGAAGAACACCAGGTCCTTGATGCCGTCGCGGTAGAGCGCGAGCAGCTCGTTGTAGTAGGTGACGCAGGCGACGTCGATGTCGCCGCGCACGAAGGCGGCCATGTTGGTGTGCGGCACCACGGTGACGTCCTCGAGCGGGATGCCGGCCTGGGGGAGCATGCCGTAGAGGATGAACTGCGAGCCGGTGAAGAAGGCGCTGATCTTCTTGCCGCGGAAGTCGTTGACGTCCTTGATGCCGCTCTCGCGCTTGGCGACGAAGGTGAACGGCGTCTTCTGGAACAGCACCGAGATGCCGACCAGCGGCAGGTTCTTCTCGCGGCTGGAGATCAGGCTCTCGTAGCCGCCGCCATGGCCGAACGTGTCGGAGCTGGAGGCGACCATGTTCTCGGCGACGATGTTCGGGCCGCCGGGATTGAACGTGAGGTCGATGCCCTCGTCCTTGTAGTAGCCCTTGGCAAGCGCGACATAGTAGCCGGCGAACTGCGTCTGGGGCAGCCACTTGAGGCGCAACGAGGCGCTTTCGAGGCCCTGCGCCGAGGCGCGCCCGGCGCCGCCGGCCGCCAGGACCGCACCGCCGGTGAGCATCAGAAGCGAGCGGCGATTCAGGATTCCGAACTGGTTCTGCATAGACTTCCTCCCTTGCTAGCAGGCCCGTGCATCCGGGGGACGTTAGGCTGGAACGAAGTATGGCACATTGCTTCTATATGTCATCATACATTTCCTTGCGACAATTCGAATTTGCAGTACAATATCCGGATTGACTGCATTATTGTCACGCTAAATGTGGATTTTCATATGGAAATCATATGTTTGGATATCCGGTGCAAATCGCATGCACGTCACCAATGTCCGCT
>JAEZXF010000092.1 GCA_023419995.1 Pseudomonadota bacterium
CAGCCGACCATGCCGGCGGCCAGCGCCGCGGCGCCGGACCAGGCGCCGGCCCGCGCCGGGATGCGGTCGCCCGGGCGCGCGGAAACGAGCCGCAGCCCCCAGGCGATGGCCGGCACCAGTGCCACGACGGAACCCAGGCCGAGGAACTGCATCAGAAGGTCGGCCACCACCGCGCCGGGATAGCCCATCGCGTTGGTGACGACGTTGTCGGTGGCGTGGCTGAACGAGGGATCGGCCACGTTCCACGTGCCGAGGCTGGCGAGGCAGAACGCCGCCGCCGCCAGGACCGCCAGTCCCGTCGCCCGCGTCGCCTGCCGCCGCACGAAGCCGCGCAGGCCGTAGCCGGTTTCGCCGATCGCCAGTTGCGCCGTCGCGCTCGAACGCATGTGAACACCCCGTCAAGCCGTGCCGTGCGCGCCGGCCTGACGGCGCACACTTTTCGCGGTGAGATTAAGGACCCGATGGTTAAGGCCGCATTAACCATGCCCCGCCGCGTGCACGCCTCGCCGGGGAGGCGCCGCGCAGGGGTCGCGGCGGCGGGCAGGCCGTCCGTCTCCTTCGGCGCCCGGCGCCGGAACTGCGCAGGGGCACCGCACGTTACCGGAGGAGCGCAAAACGGAGATCGGACATGTCCAACGTCGACGTCAAGCTGAAGCACGGCCTGCTGGTGGTCGTCGCGGATGGCGAGAGGGCCCTGTTCCTCAAGAACAAGGGCGACCCGGAATACCCGAATTTCGAGGTGCTGCGCGAGATGGAGCAGGAGAACCCGCCCACCCGCGAGCAGGGGACGGAGCGCCCCGGCCGGCACAGCGACGGCCCCTCGCCCCACAACAGCGCCTACGAGGAAACCGACTGGCACCGCCTCGGCAAGGAGCGGTTCGCCGCCGAGATCGCCGACCGGCTCTATGGCTGGGCGCATGCCGGCAAGTTCGACGCGGTCGCCATCGTCGCGCCGCCGCAGGTGCTGGGCGAGATGCGCAAGCGGCTCCACCAGGAGGTCGCCTCGAAGGTGGTGGCGGAGATATCGAAGACGCTGACCAACCACTCTGTGGTCGACATCGAGAAGATCCTCAAGGCGGCATGACGGCGAGGCGAGACCATGAGCGACGACCGCCACGAATGGCTCGACCCCGACAACGAGCGCGACGCGCTGGTGCGCCATCTCGTCGAGAACACCGACCTGTCGCCGATCCAGGCGAAGGAGCTGGTGGCGAAGCACGGTACCGACCGGGCGAAGCTCCTCGAGATCGCCCGGACGATAAAGGCCGAAGGCTGACGCGCCGCCTCGGGTGAGGCCGGCCAGCCGATCTAGTGGAACCGGCTCAGGCCCGGGGCCGGACCACGACGACGCGCGGCGGCGGCGCGTAGATCCACGCGTCGTGCCGCAGCGAGGCGCGGCGGGAAGCCCGGCGGTCGAGCTCGATGCGCTGCAGGCACTCGGCGAAGGCGTCGTTCTTGCGGGTGAAGCCGTAGGAGCGGCACGTCTCCTCGTCGGCGCGGCGCTGCTCTTCCGGGGTCACGGTGGTGCAGGCCGCGAGGAACGCGGCAAGAAGGATCGGCAACAGGCGCACGGGCGTCATGGGTCTTCTCCGTATCGATGCGCCCCGCCCAACCATAGCCGGAAACATAGCACGGCCGCGCCAAAAGCGAAGCGCGGCCGCAAGCGGCAGGCCGCCGCACCCGCCTTCCTGCGCCGCGCCCCTCAGCCCACCACCTGCTTCAGCGTCGCGAGCGCATCCTTCATTTCCGGCCGGCCCTCCCCCGCCTCGGCATAGACCGCATAGGCGGGATAGGTGAACTCGGGCGCGCCCTCGACGAGCTCGAGCGTGCCGGCCGCCACGTGCGGCGCCACCGTGCCCTTGCGGAAGTAGCCCATGCCGCCGGCGCGCAGGATGTAGGAAAGCCCGAGCGGCCCGAGGCCGACGAGCACGCCCGGCTCGCGGAAGACCGGCGAGCCCGCGCCGTGCTGCGCGGCGAACAGCGGCCCCCAGTCGACATAGACGTAGTCGAGCGCCGCCTCGTCCTCGCCCAGCGGCGTGCGCACCAGCACCAGCTGCTCCTCCTGCAGCAGCTCGACCCGGAACCCCGGCAGCAGCATCGGCGCGTAGAGGACGGCGATGTCGAGGACGCCGGTGCGCAGCTGCTCGAGAAGCTGGTCGGGCATGCCGACATGAGCGCTGATGGCGATGGCCGGCCGCACCTTGCGCATCCGCACCAGCCAGTCGAGCAGGAGCGGGTTCCACAGGCTGAGCTCGCCGCCGAGCGCCACCGCCCCGGTGCGGCCGGGCGGCAGCGCGAGCTGGTGGCGCGCCCGCTCCCAGACCTGGACGAAGGACTGCGCGAAGCGCTCGAACTCGCGGCCGGCCGGCGTCAGCTGCGCCCCGTTGCGGCTGCGCACGAAGAGCTGGCGCCCCAGTTCGTCCTCCAGCGTGCGGATCCGCGCCGACACCGTGGTCTGCGTCACGTGCAGGCGGTCGGCGGCGCGCAGGAACGAGCCGCAATGCACGATCTCCAGGAAGGTCCGGGCGCGGTCTATGTCCATGGAACGGCCTCCGGCTTGCCATGCGCGCCGCGGCACGCCGGCCTTCGCATCCTGTCCCGCGGCGGATGACGGTTCCGGGCGCGACAGTGCAAAATTCTTGCTTCCATCCAGCATTTAATTCCGTTTGTTTTCTGCCTTCAAGGGTCTCACCATTCTCCTGCCGCGGCCCGCGGCCACGCGAGGCGGGAAGGACCCGAGGATGCAGCACGACGAGGAGATGCAGGAGACCGGCGAGTACGCCTCGCCGCCCTGCTTCATGCACGAGCTTTCGCCCGACTTTCAGCCCCGGCCGGAACGGACGGATGCGTGGGCCGACGTCGCACGCTGGCGCAAGGCCGAGCGCCAGCGCCTGATCGCGGCGCGCCTGGCCATGGACGCACGGGAGCGGGCGGCGCGCGCCGACATGATCGCCGTTGGCCTCGACCACGCCGTCGGCCGCGTCTCCGGCCGCATCGTCGCGGCCTACTGGCCGTTCCGCGGCGAGCCGGACCTGCGGTCCTGGACCATCCGGGTGATTGAGCGCGGCGGCCGCATCGCGCTGCCGGTCGTCATCCGCAAGGGCTGGCCCCTCGAGTTCCGCATCTGGGCGCCCGGCGACCCGCTGGAGCGCGGCGTCTGGAACATCCTCGTCCCCTCGCGCGGGCCGGCGGTCGAGCCCGACATCGTCGTCGCGCCGGTCGTCGGCTTCGACGCCGCCCATTACCGGCTCGGCCACGGCGGCGGCTTCTACGACCGCACGCTGGCCGCGATGCGCCGGCGGCCGCTGACGCTCGGCGTCGGCTACGAGACGGCGCGCCTCCCCACGATCTACCCGCAACCGCACGACATCGCGCTCGACGCGATCGTCACCGACGCATGACCACGCCCGCCGAGGAGGAGAAGATGGCCGACGCCGCAGCAGGGAGCCACAGCGACAGGCCCGGCTTTGCCGCGCGCTGGCTGTTCTCGACCAACCACAAGGACATCGGCACGCTCTATCTCTGCTTCTCGATCCTCGCCGGCATCCTCGGCACCGCGCTCTCCGTCGGCATCCGCATGGAGTTGCAGGAGCCGGGCATGCAGATCTTCGCCTCCTCCGAGACCTTCAACGTCTTCGTCAGCGGCCACGGGCTGGTGATGATCTTCTTCGTCATCATGCCGGCGCTGATCGGCGGCTTCGGCAACTGGTTCGTGCCGATCATGATCGGCGCGCCGGACATGGCCTTCCCGCGCATGAACAACGTCTCGTTCTGGCTGCTCGTCGCCTCCTTCATCCTGTTCCTGATCTCGCTGTTCGTGCCGGGCGCGCCGGGCTCGACGGGGCACGGCGGCGGCTGGACGCTCTACCCGCCCTATTCCGATATCGGCCAGTCCGGCCCCGCGGTCGATTTCGTCATCCTCGCCATCCACCTGTCGGGCGCCTCGTCGATCCTCGGCGCCATCAACTTCATCACCACCATCTTCAACATGCGCGCCCCCGGCATGACGCTGCACAAGATGCCGCTCTTCGCCTGGTCGATGCTGGTCACCGGCTTCATGCTGCTGATCGCGCTGCCGGTGCTCGCCGGCGCCATCACCATGCTGCTCACCGACCGCAACTTCGACACCACCTTCTTCGCGCCGCAGGGCGGCGGCGACCCGATCCTCAACCAGCACCTGTTCTGGTTCTTCGGCCACCCCGAGGGCTACATCATGATCCTGCCGGGCTTCGGCATCGTCAGCCACGTCATCTCGACCTTCTCGAGGAAGCCGATCTTCGGCTATCTCGGCATGGCCTACGCCATGGTCGCCATCGGGGTCATCGGCTTCGTGGTCTGGGCGCACCTCATGTTCACCGTCGGCCTGTCGGTCGACAGCCAGCGCTATTTCGCCTTCGCCTCGATGGTCATCGCGGTGCCCACCGGCATCAAGGTGTTCTCGTGGCTGGCGACGATGTGGGGCGGCTCGATCACCTTCAAGGTGCCGATGCTGTGGGCCACGGGCTTCGTGCTCCTCTTCACCATCGGCGGCGTCACCGGCGTGGTGCTGGCCAATCCCGGCATCGACCGGGTGCTGCACGACACCTACTACGTGATCGCGCATTTCCCCTACGTGCTGACGCTCGGCGCCGCCTTCGCCATCTTCGCCGCGTTCTACTACTGGTTCCCCAAGATGAGCGGCTACATGATGAGCGAGCGGCTGGGGCAGATCCACTTCTGGCTCACCTTCGTCGGCGTCAACCTGATCTTCTTTCCGCAGCACTTCCTCGGCCTCGCCGGCATGCCGCGCCGCTACGCCGACTATCCCGACGCCTATGCCGGCTGGAACTACGTCTCGTCGATCGGCTCCTACATCTCCGCCGCCGGCCTTGTCGTGTTCCTGTTCGCGGTGGCGGAGGCCTTCGCGCGCAAGCGGCAGGCCGTCGCCAACCCGTGGGGCGAAGGCGCGACGACGCTCGAATGGACGCTGTCCTCGCCGCCGCCCTACCACCAGTTCGAAAGGCTTCCCCGGATCCTGTGAGGGGGAGGAGGCCGGCCGCCTGCCCCCGCCGGGTGCCGCCGGCTCTGGAGCGTCCCGCCTTATGGTGGGCCGGGCGGGGCGCGCCCGTTTTATT
>JAEZXF010000153.1 GCA_023419995.1 Pseudomonadota bacterium
GGATGCCCGGCTCGGCGAGCTCCCAGCGCATCATCACCGACAGGAAGCCGCCGATGACGCCCGCCGTGATGGCGAAGATCAGATAGAGGGTGCCGATGTCCTTGTGGTTGGTCGAGTAGACCCACCGGGTCCAACCGGACGGCATGTGGTGGTCATCGTGCTTGTCATGGGCCGCGTGGGTGTCGTGCTGAGATGCCGAGCCTGCCATTTTCTTCCCGCTCCGTATTCCGAATTATTGCGCGCTGGCCTGGTCGCCGGCGTCGGCGACGTTCACCGCGCGACCCCCAAGCGAAGCCAGGAGCGCCTTGTTGGCCGCGTCCAGGCCGGCCTGCGCGTCCGAACGCCAGGTGTCGTACTGCTCGCGGCTGACGACGCGGATGCCGATCGGCATGAACGCATGGTCCTTGCCGCACAGTTCCGAGCACTGGCCGTAATAGATGCCCTCGCGCTGCGCCTTGAACCAGGTCTCGTTCAAGCGGCCGGGGACGGCGTCGACCTTGACCCCGAAGGCGGGCATGGCGAAGGCGTGGATCACGTCGCTCGCGGTGACGAGCACGCGCACGGTCGCGTCGACGGGAACGATGACTTCGTTGTCGACGGCCAGGAGGCGCGGATACTCGGCGCGGTCCTCCTTGCCGGCGGCCGCGCGGTCCTCGTCGCGCAGCAGGAACGACGAGAACGTCAGCGGCTCATCGCCGTCCTGGTATTCGTACTCCCAGCTCCACTGCACGCCGGTCGCCTTGATGGTGATCTCCGGCTCCTCCGGCGGGGTATACTGGCCGGTGAGGAGCTGGAAGGACGGGACGGCGAGGAACAGCAGGACGACCACCGGGCCGACGGTCCAGATGACCTCGATCACCGTGTTGTGGCTGGTGCGCGACGGCACGGGGTTCGACGAGGCGCGGTACTTGACGATGCACCAGGCCAAGAGCGCCATGACGAGAAGCGTGATCGGCACGATGAACCACAGCGTGTACTGCTCGAACCACCGGATCTCTTCCATGATGGCGGTCGCGGCCGGCTGGAGGCCGAGCTGCCAGGGCGTCGGCTGCGCCGCATATGCGCTCGCGGAGGCCAGGATCGGCGAAACAGCGGCCACGCCTGCAAGGAATTTCTTCATCACCCTCGTCATCTCCCCGGTCGAAACGTCTCGACGAAAACGGTAAGCGCGCCGCGCCTCGACGGGTGACGAGGGGCGGGCGACTAGCACAATCTCAAATCACACTCTTTGTCAGACCGCAAGGAATGCTTTGTAGGACGCAGGGGAATGCCCGCGAAACGCGGTGCGGCATTTTTGCCCCCGCGGCGGAAAACGCACGCGCATGCCTTGATTTCGCTCAACTCGCAGCGAATTTGTGGCCGGGCGAAGGGTGCGCGACACGTCGCCGCGACCCTCCTCCCCATGCTAGATTTGCCTGATTCGTCACCGTGCCGACCAAGAAGACCCGAGAAGGATGAGACCCATGACGCTTCGCTGGATTGCGCCGGTTGCGGCCCTGGCCGGGGCTCTCGTCATGTCCGGCCCCGCCGCCGCCCAGCAGGGCACGGTGCGCTCCACCCACGGCTCGTGGTCGGTCATCTGCGACACGCCGGGCGGCGCCGCGGCCGAGCAGTGCGCGCTGATGCAGAACGTCGTCGCCGAGGACCGGCCCGAGGTCGGGCTGTCGGTCGTGGTGCTGCGCACCGCCGACAACCGCGCCGAGATCCTGCGGGTGCTCGCGCCCCTTGGCGTGCTCCTGCCCAACGGCCTCGGCCTCAACGTCGACGGCAAGGATATCGGCCGCGCCTATTTCGTGCGCTGCTTCCAGGACGGCTGCTACGCCGAGGTGATTCTGGAGCAGCCGCTCCTCGACACGCTGAAGAACGGCCAGGCCGCCACCTTCATCGTCTTCCAGACCCCGGAAGAGGGAATCGGCATCCCCGTCGACCTCGCCGGCTTCTCGGCGGGCTTCGCCGCCCTGCCCTGAGGCGCGGGCCTCAGCGCATCGTCAGCATGATCGCGGCTCCGGCCGCGAGGCCGATGCCCAGCCCGGCCAGCGCGTAGTCGACGCCGAAGATCGAGCCCGAGGCCACGCCGACGAGCGCGCCGAGCGGAATCCAGTGCCAGTTTCTCATGCAGCGGCCATGAAAAGCGTCCCGCGCGGGTGCAACCCGCCTGCTGCCCGACTATATAACGGGCTCAAGGGTCATGAGAACGGGGCGCGCCGTGACGGCAAGACTTCTCGAGCAGTTCGACATTTCCGAGGACGCCGTGCGGCGGATCGTATCCGACGCGGTCGACGGCGCGGACGACGGCGAGCTCTTCGTCGAGCATCGCGAAGGCGAAGCGCTCGTCTTCGACAACGGCCGGCTGAAGACGGCGAACTTCAATACCGAGCGCGGCTTCGGACTGCGCGCGGTCGCCGGCGAGGCGGCGGGCTATGCCCATTCGGGCGAGCTCACGGAAGCGGCGCTGAAGCGCGCGGCCTCCGCGGTGTCGGCGGTCAAGGGCGGACGGTCCGGCACGCTGGCCGATGCGCCGGCCGGCACCAACCGCAAGCTCTACGGCGACGGGAACCCGATCCTGGAGCCGGACTTCGAGGCCAAGGCGAGGCTGCTCGAGGAGATCGACGCGTGGCTGCGCGGGCGCGACCCGCGCGTGCGGCAGGTGACCGCCTCCCTCGCCGCCTCGTGGCAGCATGTCGAGATCCTGCGGCCGGACGGGCGCGTGGCGACCGACATCCGGCCGCTGGTGCGCTTCAACGTCTCGGTCGTGGTCGGCGACGGCGACCGGCAGGAAACCGGCTCCCACGGCATGGGCGGGCGCAAGGGGTTCGGCGAATTCCTGACCGAGGGCTCGTGGAGGCATGCGGCGCAGGAGGCGCTCAGGCAGGCGCTGGTCAACCTCGAGGCGGTTCCGGCGCCGGCCGGCACCTTCGACATCGTCCTTTCGTCCGGCTGGCCGGGCGTGATGCTGCACGAGGCCGTGGGCCACGGGCTCGAAGGCGCCTTCAACCGCAAGAAGACCTCCGCCTTCGCCGGCCTGATGGGGCAACAGGTCGCGGCCAAAGGCGTCACCGTGGTCGACGACGGCACGATCGCCGAGCGGCGCGGCTCGCTCACCATCGACGACGAGGGCACGGCCACCAACCGCACGGTGCTGATCGAGGACGGCAAGCTCGTCGGCTACATGCAGGACCGGCAGAACGCACGGCTGATGGGGATGCGCCCGACCGGCAACGGCCGGCGCGAATCCTACGCGCATGCGCCGATGCCGCGCATGACCAACACCTACATGACCGAAGGCCCGCACACGCCGGAGGAGATCATCGCCTCGGTGAAGCACGGGGTCTACGCCGTCTCCTTCGGCGGCGGGCAGGTCGACATCACCAGCGGGAAGTTCGTATTCGGCTGCACCGAGACCTACATGATCGAGAACGGCAAGGTGACCCGGCCGATCAAGGGCGCGATGCTGATCGGCAACGGCCCGGACGCGATGCACCGCGTGTCGATGGTCGGCAACGACATGAAGCTCGACACCGGCATCGGCATGTGCGGCAAGGCCGGCCAGGGCGTGCCGGTCGGCGTCGGCCAGCCGCACCTGCGCATGGACGGCATGACCCTCGGCGGCACGCGGACGTGATACATAATCGTACTTTATGTATCATTCTCCGATTGACTTGATACCTAGGTACACTAAGAACGCCGAATTGATATCAAACTCGCCGACAGGTATCGGCCAAATGGACTCCACTCTCTTCGACAGTCGCTCGCCGGGCCTCCTCGTCCCGACCATTCTGGGGACTCGAGCATTCGTGCCAAATCCCCTTCCCCCGCTGCTCGATCTCTCCATTATCTTCACCGAATATGGAGAGGCGATGGCAGGTATCGGGGCGCTCAATGCCAAGATGGCACAACTGCGCAATCCGCATCTGATCATAAGGCCGCTGCAACGGCGGGAAGCTTTGTTGTCTTCGGCAATGGAGGGCACCTACACCACGAGCGACGAGCTTGCTCTGCTGGAGGCCGGTGCTGAAGAAGGCGCACGCGCCGACACAAGGGAAGTTCTGAACTATACGTCTGCCCTGTCGCACGCGATGACGTTGAGGGAGACGTTGCCGATCTGCCATAGACTCGTCAAAGAAACCCACGGCAAACTTCTGTCAGGTCTGCCACATGGGCGCGGCGGAAACAAACGCCCGGGGGAATACAAGTCGGAACAGAACTGGATCGGCGGCCAGACGCCCCAGACTGCCCGCTTTCTGCCCCCACCTCCGAAGGAAAGCGCGGAAGCGATGGGTGCGTTGGAGGCGTTCATCAATCGCACAGAGGCAGGCCGGATCCCACCGCTTTTGGAAGCCGCCCTGGTCCACTATCAGTTCGAGACGATCCATCCGTTCGCCGATGGCAACGGCCGCGTCGGACGTATACTCGTTCCGTTGATCCTGCTCTCGCGTAAGCTCATCACGACACCGGTTTTCTATCCCAGTGCCAGCCTGGAAGCACGAAAAGACGAGTATATCGACCGGATGTTCAACGTTTCCACCGCCGGAGAGTGGTCGGAATGGCTTCGATTCTTCCTGACCATCTGCAAGGACACCTGCTCGAATTCCATTGAACTCATCGACAGGCTTCTCGAACTCCAAGCACGCTATCGGGATCTCGCCATGTCGAAGTTCAGATCCAACAACATCGTCATTCTGATCGACTACCTTTTTTCCGCTCCCGTAGTGACGACGCCGATGGTGAGGTCGCTCCTCGGAGTAACCCATCGGGCGGCAAGGATGACGATCGCCAACCTCGAGGAAATCGGCGTTCTTGAGAAAGTGAAAGGACCTTCCATGCCGGACTATTTTGCAGCGCGCGCGATCCTGAGAGCCGGAGAATGAAGCATCCCTCCTCCATCGTCGTCCTGACAGGGGCCGGCATCTCGGTCGAATCCGGTATCGCCAGCTTCCGCGACCGCGACGGCATCTGGGCGAAGGTGGACTGGCGCGACTATGCGACGCCCGACGCCTATGCCCGCAACCCGGCGCGGGTGCACGACTTCTACAACCGCCGCCGCCACAGCGTCGCCGAGGCGAAGCCCAACGCCGCGCATCTGGCGCTGGCGCGGCTGGAGGCGGCGTTTCCGGGCGAGTTCACGCTCATCACCCAGAACATCGATCATCTGCACGAGGCTGCCGGCTCGAAGAACCTGATCCACATGCACGGCGACCTGTTCTCGGCGCTGTGCGAGGCCTGCCACCAGCGCTCGCGCTGGCACGGCGACATGACGACCAGCTCGCAATGCCCGCAATGCAGCACCTTCGGCCGGCTGCGCCCGGACGTGGTGTGGTTCGGCGAGATGCCCTACCACATGGACCGCATCTACCGGGCGCTCGGCCAGGCCGAGCTGTTCGTGGCTATCGGCACGTCCGGCCACGTCTATCCCGCGGCCGACTTCGTCGAGGAGGCCAGGCATGCCGGGGCGCGGACGATCGAGCTCAACCTCGAGCGCTCGGAGACGGCGTCGTCGTTCGACGAGATCGTGCTCGGGCGGGCGAGCGAGATCGTGCCGGCCTTCGTCGAAGGGCTGCTGGCGACGGTCTAGCCTGCCGGAGCGGCCTCAGCGCCGCTTCTTCGGCTTCTCCAGCAGCGCCACCGCCTCCAGATGCGGCGACCACAGGAACTGGTCGACCGGCGTGACGCTCTTCAGCACGTAGCCGCCTTCGAGAAGGATGGAGAGATCGCGCGCCAGCGTCAGCGGGTTGCACGACACCGCCGCGACCAGCCGCACCTGCGAGCGGGCGATCTGCCGGGCCTGCGCCTCCGCGCCGGCGCGCGGCGGGTCGAAGACCAGCCCGTCGAAGGAGGCATCGAGCTCCTTGAACGTCAGCGGCCGCACGAAGAGGTCGCGCTTCTCGACCGTCACCTTCTTCAACCCGTTCCCGAAGCGATAGGCGCGGTCGAGCGCGGCAAGGGCTGGCGCGTCGCCCTCCACCGCATGGACCTCGCTGGCGCGCGCCAGCCTGAGCGCGAAGGTGCCGACGCCGGCGAAAAGATCGGCGACCCGCTTCGCCTTCGCCAGATGCGCGGCAACGAGACCTGCCATCGCCACCTCGGCCTCGCCCACCGCCTGCAGGAAGGCGCCGGGCGGCGGCGACACGGCGATGTCGTCGACCATCACGGCGGGCTTCTTCGGCTCGATGACGATCTCGCCGTCGACCGACAGCCGGGCGATGCCGTGGCCGATGCAGAACTCGATCGCGGCCTGCCGCGCCCTGCCTTCGAGCCGGCCGCTGCCCTCGGCGGCGACGTCGAGGCCGGACGCCGTGTGCGTCACCGACAGGCGGAACGCATCGGCGGTGCGCGCGACGAGGCCGGCAAGCTGGCGCAGCGTCGGCAGCGCGGCGACGAGCTGCGGCAGCAGCACCGGGCATTCCTCGATGTCGACGATGCGATGCGACAGCGCCGCGTTGAAGCCGAGCAGGATGCCCTGGTCCGGGCGCCGCGCGGTGAAGCCGGCGCGCCGGCGCGAGTGCGGCGGGCAGGAAACGAGGGGAGCGACCTCGGCGTCGATCCCCTTCGCCTGCAGGGCATCGGCCAGCAATCCGCGCTTCCAATCGCGGTAGGCCTGCTCCTCCAGATGCTGCTTGGCGCAGCCGCCGCAGACGGTGAAATGCCGGCAGGCCGGCTCGACGCGCAGCGGCGAGGCATCGAGCACCGAGACGAGATCGGCGCGCCTGGGCCCGAGCGCGACGTTGACGCGCTCGCCCGGCAGCGCGAACGGCACGTAGACCGGCCCCTGCCCCGTATCGGCGATGCCGTCGCCCTGGGCTCCGAGCCGCGCAATGGTGAGGATCGCGCTCATCCGTCCGTCCTGCCCCCGTCCTTGATGCCCGCCAGCAGGAACTCGCGGTTGCCGTCGCCGCCTTCGATGGGCGACGGCACGGTGCCGAGCGCGCGCCAGCCGGGCTGGCCGCCGAGCCATGCGGCGAGGTCGGCGGCGATCCTTTCGCCGTCGGCGGGGTCGCGCAGCAGCCCGCCCCTGCCGATGGCGGCGCGGCCGGCCTCGAACTGCGGCTTGACGAGAAGCACGCAGGCCGCCCCCGGCGCGGCAAGGTCGAGCGCCGGCGGCAGCGCCAGCTTCAGCGAGATGAAGCTGACGTCGGAGGCGACGAACTCCGGCCGCACCCCGCCGAGATGGTCGAGCGTCAGGTCGCGGGCGTTGAGCTTCTCCAGCACGATGACGCGCGGGTCGGAGGCGAGCCGCGCGTCGAGCTGGCCGTGGCCGACGTCGAGCGCGAACACCCTTGCCGCGCCGCGCTCCAGCAGCACCTGGGTGAAGCCGCCGGTCGAGGCGCCGACGTCGAGCGCCTGCCTGCCCGCGGGATCGAGCCCGAAAGCATCGAGGCCGCCGAGGAGCTTGAGCGCGGCGCGCGAGACGTAGCCGCGCGCCGGATCGTCCACCTCGAAGACGGCGTCCGGCCGCGTCGGCTGGCCGGGCCTGGTCACGGTACGGCCATCGACCGCCACCGCCCCGCGCACCACCGCGTCGCGGGCGCGCGAGCGCGTGGGGAAGAGCCCGCGCCGGACGAGCAGGTCGTCGAGGCGCGGCTTCTGCGTTGCGGAAGGCTGCGTGTTCATCGCCACTCAGTGCGGCATGCGCGCCGGCAAGGCAAGCGCTACGATGGGCAGGCGTTACAATTCGGGCGAGACGCGCGACCGGCGCTCGACGGCGATGGCGAGACCGTCATGCCAGACGCCCGGCTGCACCTCCGGAAGGGCCTGAAGCCGCTCCGGCTCGGCCATGTCCGGCAGGACGAGGAGGACGGGGCGCTCGCCGGGCTCGAAGCCGCCGCGCAGCGTGCCCATGCGCGAGGCGGCGATCTCGGCCGCCGCCCGATCCAGCTTCCGGTCGTATCGATCGTCCGCGGCCCCGGCGCTGCCCGCCAGGACGGCCGCGGCCAGCACCGCGAGCGCATGGATGCGCATCTGCCTGCTCCATCTCCCTGTCCGGCGGGAAATAGCAGCCGCGGGCTAAGGAAGCCCCAAGCGGAAGGGTTAGGGAAAGGTTAGGCGGACGCCGCCGAAGCCGACCGGCCGAGCGCGGAGAAGACGGTACGGACGATGCCGGAGGCGTCGAGCCCGGCATCGGCATACATCTTTTCCTGCCTGCCGTGGTCGGTGAACGCGTCCGGCAGGACGAGCGGCCGCACCTT
>JAEZXF010000200.1 GCA_023419995.1 Pseudomonadota bacterium
CGCAGGCGATGCGGCTCGGCTGGTCGAACGAGGAGATCTTCAATTCCTGCAAGATCGATCCCTGGTTCCTCGCCGAGATGCGCGGCATCATCGACATGGAGGCCAAGGTCCGCGCCAACGGATTGCCGCCGAACGGCTACGGCATGCGGATGCTCAAGGCCATGGGCTTCTCTGACGCGCGTCTTGCGGTGCTGACGGAGTCCACCGAGGCCGAGGTGAAGGCAAAGCGCCATGCGCTCGGCGTCCGTCCGGCGTTCAAGCGCATCGACACCTGCGCGGCGGAATTCGCCTCCCCGACCGCCTATATGTATTCGAGCTACGAGGCGCCGTTCGCCGGCCGTCTCGCCGACGAGAGCGCGCCCTCCGACCGCAGGAAGGTCATCATCCTCGGCGGCGGCCCGAACCGGATCGGCCAGGGTATCGAGTTCGACTATTGCTGCTGCCACGCCTGCTTCGCGCTCGATGACGCCGGCTACGAGACCATCATGGTCAACTGCAATCCGGAGACGGTGTCGACCGACTACGACACCGCCGACCGGCTCTATTTCGAGCCGCTCACCGCCGAGGACGTGCTGGAGATCATCGCCACCGAGCGGCAGAACGGCACGCTGCACGGCGTGATCGTGCAGTTCGGCGGCCAGACCCCGCTGAAGCTGGCGCGCGCGCTGGAGGCGGCCGACGTGCCGATCCTCGGCACCTCGCCCGACATGATCGACCTCGCCGAGGACCGCGACCGCTTCCAGAAGCTGCTGGTCAAGCTCGGCCTCAAGCAGCCGAAGAACGGCATCGCCTGGTCGGTCGAGCAGGCGCGCACCGTGGCCTCCGAGCTCGGCTTCCCTCTGGTGGTGCGCCCGTCCTACGTGCTGGGCGGCCGCGCCATGCAGATCATCCACAACGAGGGCCAGCTCCAGACCTACCTGCTCGACACCGTGCCCGGCCTGGTGCCGGAGGACATCAAGCAGAAATATCCCAACGACAAGACCGGCCAGATCAACACGCTGCTCGGCAAGAACCCGCTGCTGTTCGACACCTACCTGACCGAGGCGACCGAGGTCGACGTCGACGCGCTGTGCGATGGCCGGGACGTCTATGTCGCCGGCATCATGGAGCACATCGAGGAGGCCGGCATCCATTCGGGCGATTCGGCCTGCTCGCTGCCCGTCCGCTCGCTCTCGGCCGAGACGGTCGCCGAGCTCGAGCGCCAGACGGCGGCACTGGCCCGCGCGCTCCACGTCGGCGGCCTGATGAACGTCCAGTACGCCATCAAGGACGGCGAGATCTTCGTGCTCGAGGTCAACCCGCGCGCCTCGCGCACGGTGCCCTTCGTCGCCAAGGCTATCGGCCGCCCGGGGGCCAAGATCGCCGCCCGCGTCATGGCCGGCGAGACGCTCGACGGCGGCTTCGGCCACTACGGCGACCGGCCGGACGTGAAGAAGCTCCGGCACATCGCGGTCAAGGAGGCGGTGTTCCCCTTCGCGCGCTTCCCCGGCGTCGACCCGCTTCTGGGACCGGAGATGAAGTCGACCGGCGAGGTCATGGGCCTCGACGCCGCCTTCGCGCTCGCCTTCGCCAAGGCGCAGCTCGGCGCCGGCGTCGACCTGCCGCGCTCGGGCACGCTGTTCGTCTCGGTGCGCGACGAGGACAAGGCCAAGGTGCTGCCCTCGGTGAAGCGGCTCGCCGGCCTCGGCTTCCGGGTGCTGGCGACTGGAGGCCCCCAGCGCTTCCTCGCCGAGAACGGCGTCGCGGCCGAGAAGATCAACAAGGTGCTGGAAGGCCGCCCGCACATCGAGGACGCGATCCGCAACCGCCAGGTGCAGATCGTCTTCAACACGACCGACGGCCAGACCGCGGTGTCGGACTCGAAGTCGCTGCGCCGCGCGACGCTGATGCAGAAGGTGCCCTACTACACCACCATGGCCGGCGCCGCCGCCGTCGCCGAGGCCATCGCCGCCCTGAAGGCGGGAAGCCTCGAAGTACGGCCGTTGCAGGCATATTTCAGCTAGCGTGCGTCCGGCGGGTTGACCGCCGCCGGCACCCCAGCCTGTCCCGTCTCCATGCAGTTCCGGCAAAGCCTTGCGCGCTTTGCCGGAATTTCCCTATGCGCTCGCCGGCGCTTCCTTCTTCCGGGCCCGCTCTATCTTCCCTTGCGCTTTCCTGATGCGCGCGGCGGCCTCCTTCGCCTTGTCGCCCTCGATCGCCTCGCGCTTGATCACCTCGTTCTCCATCATCGACGCGAGATTTTCGGGAGCGATCTTCAGATCGGGAAACAGCCGCCGCAGTTCCCGGCGCACGACGGCCACGACAGGCTCCGACCGGACGATCGCGGCGACGGTGAACCGGTTGAAGAGCTGCGCCTGCTGGTGGAACGTATCCATCGCGTCGGTGGCCAGTCCCTCCTTTGCGAAGAGGAACATGTGCCGCAGGTGATCCTCGTTCTTCACGTTGATGTCGGGAAGGACGAAACGGCAGACCTCCTCGTGGCTGATCTGGTTCGAGACGTAGATGCGGGTCAGCCGCCACTCCACCGCATTGGTCAGGATCACCCAGTGGATCCCCTGATGCGCGCCGTAGTCGATGACCTGGCGCAGGTGATTGTCGGCAAGGCTGCTTCCGGCCGACTTGACCTCGACCAGCAGGCGCAGCTTGCCGCCGATCTTGATGGCCAGATCGCAGTAGGTCGCCTTGATCTGGTGCTCGGAGGTCAACTCCTCGTATTTGTCGTATCCGAACACATCGGCCAGAATATCCTTGACCAGGGTCACAGTATCGGCTTCCGCGACATCGGATTTCTGCTGTGCCAGGGCGATGCGCTGATATTTCTTCAGTGAGACGCCAACGCGGTCGATGAATTTCTTCGCAATTTTCACCATTGATTCCCCCCATCCTCAACCAAAAGGGTGAGTATGACGGGATCGATATGCAAGAAAAATTTCAGACGGCAGGAAATCCGGCAATTCCGGATAGGATAAGGACTTCCGGTTACAGGCCCCCGGAAAGATCTCGGCTGCAGACGAGGTAATTCTTCATTCCTCGGCATGCTCCAGCGTGGAGACGCAGAAACGTCATGAGCGTTGACGAGGGAGACCGCGCCACCCTCGCTCGCGCGGTCGGCATCGGTGCGTCACATCACCGGGCGAATTCCCACTCCGGCCGTCCCCCGAAGCGCCTTACGCAGTGCTACTTCGGGCGCTTGGGACCGCGGGGGCCGGGCTTGCGCGGACGATCGGGCTTCCCCGCGTCGAACCTGTTCTTGTGGCCGGGCTTGCCGGGCTTCGGCTTGTCCTTGAACTTCGCCGCCGGCCTCGGCCGCGCCTCGCCCGCCGGGGCGATGACGACGCCCCGCTCGAGCGCGCCCTTCCGCCTGATCTGCTCCGAATACTCCGCCGCCTTCTCGGCCGAGATCTCGAACCGCGTCTCCGTGTCGTCGATCCTGATCGCGCCCACGTCGCGCTTGGTGACGCCGCCGGCCTTGCAGATCATCGGCAGCAGCCATTTGGGGTCGGCGCGCTGCTTGCGGCCGATCGAGACGGTGAACCAGACGCCGCCGACCATGTCGGGACCGCGCGGCTCGCGGGCCGGCGCGGCGCCGTGCGGCCGCTCGTCGTCCAAGCGCCTTTCCCGGCGCTGCGCCTTGCCCTGCAAGGCGGCGGCGGGCAGCGGCACCAGCTCTTCCGGCACCGGGCGCGCGGCAAGCTGCTGCCGCAGGAAGGCGGCCGCGATCCGCTCGGGCGAGACTTGCGCGAGAAGTTCGTCGACGAACGGCTTTTCCATGTCGTCCGGCGGCGGGGCCGACATGGCGGCTTCGAGTATCTCCGCGCGATAGCGCGCCTCGATGTCGGCGATGCCCGGCGCGGCGCAGACCGTGGCGTCGAGCTTCGCCAGCGAAAGCACCCGCGCGGCCGCGCCGCGCCTGTGCTCGGGAACGATCAGCACGCACACGCCCTTGCGGCCGGCGCGCCCGGTCCGGCCCGAACGATGCAGCAGCGTCGCCGGATTGCTCGGCACGTCGGCGTGGATCACGAGGTCGAGGTTGGGCAGGTCGATGCCGCGCGCCGCGACGTCGGTCGCCACGCAGACGCGCGCCCTGCCGTTGCGCATCGCCGCGAGCGCGCTCGACCGCTCCGACTGCGCCAGCTCCCCCGACAGCGCGACGACGGAAAAGCCGCGATTGGCGAGACGCGCCGTCAGGTGCCGCACCGCCTCGCGCGTGTGGCAGAACACCAGCGCGCTGCCCCTTCCCGAATGAAGCAGCGTGTTGATGATGGCGTGCTCGCGCTCGTCGCGCCGCACCAGCATGAGCTGGTACTCGATATCGGCGTGCTGCTCGGTCGGCGCGCTGGCGACGACCCGCACCGCGTCGCGCTGGAATTCCCGCGCCAGCTCGGCGATGGCGCGCGGAACCGTCGCGGAGAACATCAGCGTCCGCCGCTCCGCGGGGGCCGCGGCCAGGATGAACTCGAGATCCTCCCGGAAGCCGAGGTCGAGCATCTCGTCGGCCTCGTCCAGCACCACCGCGCGCAGCCCGGCGAGGTCGAGCGAGCCCTTGGTGATGTGGTCGCGCAGCCGGCCGGGAGTGCCGACCACCAGATGCGCGCCGCGATCGAGCGCCCGGCGCTCGCTGCGCATGTCCATGCCGCCGACGCAGGTCGCGGTGCGGATGCCGGCGACGGCGAAGAGCCAGTCGAGCTCGCGCTGCACCTGCATCGCCAGCTCGCGCGTGGGAGCGATGACGAGGCCGAGCGGACGCTCCGCCGCCTCGAAGCGCGCGGCGTCGCCCAGCAGGGTCGAGGCGATCGCGATGCCGAAGGCCACCGTCTTGCCCGAGCCGGTCTGCGCGGAGACGAGCAGGTCGACGTCCTGGCGCCCGTCCTCCAGCACCGCGGTCTGCACGGGCGTCAGGCGGGAATAGCCCTGCGCCTCCAGCGCGGACGCGAGCGCGGGATGGATGGAGGCCGGCAGGGGCGCGGGCGTTTCGTCGGCAGTCGATGTCATGGTCAGGGCCTCGGTGGATGCGCCGCATACCAGCTTATCGCGCGGTTGGGCCAGCACTTCTTTGCAAAAGCGCCTCCGGCAGGCGCAAGCCGCCGGTTTCACCGGCCCTCCCGATGCGCTATCTCACGGCGCATGACCACCGAGATCGACTTCATGCCGCCCGAGATCGTCGCCCGCAACGCCGCGGAGGGCCTCAGGCTTCGCGACAGGTTCGGGCGCGGCGGCACGGAGGTCGGCGTCGCCCGCGCCCGCGAGCTGGTCGCGCGCCGGCCGCTGACGCCGGAGACGATCCGGCGCATGGTCAGCTATTTCGCCCGCCACGAGGTCGACAAGCGCGGCCGCAACTATTTCAACGACGAGAACCCCTCGGCGGGCCGGATCGCCTGGCTGCTGTGGGGCGGCGACGAGGGCCGCGCCTGGGCGCTCGCCATCAGGCGGAGCATCGGCTCGGGCGGCGACATCTGACCGGCAGCCCGCAGCCGCCGCTCACCCCTCCGGCCGGAAGGCGGGCGAGCGGGCGGCGTTCTGCGTCAGGAACGAGGCGACGACGCAGGCGAGCAGGCCGAGCGCGAGCAGCGCGGCGCCCTCGCCGAGCTGGAGGTGGGCGTTGGCCGCCAGAAGCAGGTGATAGAAGAAGCCGGCATAGGCGAGCTGCGCCAGCCAGACCGGGCGCCGCACCCACACGGCGAGCACGCCCAGCGGCTTCACCACGCTCATGATACCGACGAGATAGGCCGGATAGCCGAGCCGGGCATATTCGGCGGCCCAGAAATCGTGCTGGGTGAGATAGCCATAGACGCTGAACAGGTAGAAGCCGGTGAAGGCCAGCGTGGCGACATAGTAGAGGACCTTGCGCGCATCGCCCATCACAGTCACTCCCTCCGGTTGGAAAGCCCCGCCCCTCAGCCGTCGTGCTTCATCCGGCGGCGATCCCTGCCGAGCCCGGTCGCCTCCAGCATGCCCTTGCGCTTGGCGTCGTAGTAATAGCCGCGCGAGTAGTAGCGCACGGCGAGGTCGTGGTCGCCGCCCGCCACCAGATACGCGCCGCGCAGGTAGCGGCCGGCATATTTCAGGTTGGTCTCGGCATCGAGCAGCCCTTCGGTCGGGCCGTCATAGCCCATGGTGCGGGCGGTCTGCGGCAGGATCTGCATCAGTCCCCAGTAGGGGCCGTTGCGCGCCGTCGGGTTGAAGGTGCTTTCGCGGTTGACGACGCGGCGCAGGAGCTCGACCGGGATCTCGTGATGGTTGGCATAGCGCGCGATCAGCGCGTCGAGCTCGGGGCTGCGGGGCGCGACCGTGCCGCCGATCGGGCTCGCCGCGGCCATCGCCGCCGCCGTCGCATCCTGCGCCGGCGCGGAATAGGCGACCGGCGCGGCCGCCGCGACCATCTCGTCCTGCTCCTCGGCGAGCGAGAAGACGGCGGGCGTCAGCGCCACGGTATCGGGAAGGACGGGGTCGTCGGCATCGACGGTCCCCGCCGCCGCAAGCGAAAGCTGCTGCGCGTCGAGGCCCAGGTCGCTGGTGGTGCAGCCGGCAAGCCCGCCGGTGACGAGCAGGGCGCACAATGCGGAATGAAGACGATGTCGCGGCAATCCGGGCACTTTCTTCTTCGTCGATCCGTTCCCCGCCAGTCTGGCCATTACATCAGCCGCTCGCGCGCCGCAAGCGGCTTGGCTTTCCACCGGTCGAGGCGCTGCCCGCCGCCCTGCCCGACACCGCCCCGCCCGCGAATCTTGCCCGGGGCTTGCCCGCCTCCGTCGGCCGGCAGTTGTGAATGCGCGGCGCCGTGGCATAATGGATCGCGACTCGCGGAAAGAACATCCTGCGATTCATCACCTGAAGTAACCGTTCTGTGCTTCCCGAGTACCCTCGAACAAGGTCCGGGTACGCGTCTTCATGCGTTTCAATCACAAGAACAGCACGACAGGGATCGACAATGCTTCACTCTTCCGAAATCACGCCCAAACGCCGCCTGACGGAACACGCCGAGCTCGCCGTCGCTGCCGAATTTCTCCTCGCCCGCGGCTTCGCCGAGGATGAGATCGCCGTCCAGCTGTCGCGTTTCTACTATATCGACATCGACGCGCTGAACGACGTCGTCGCCTCGCTCGCCCGGCATGCGGCCTCGCGGCCGGCGGCGAGGCCGTTCCACGCCTGACCGTCAGGCGGACCGGCGGCGGCCGAAGGTTCTATGCGCCCCGCCGGGCCGCGCCGGCACCGTCGCCTGCGCGGCTTCCGCCGCGCCGTGGGCGGGAGATGCATCGGGGGCGGCCGCCGCGATCTCGAAGCCGGTGAAGCACTCGGGCGCGAGCTCCGGCCGGGCGAGCACGTAGCCCTGCACCATGTCGGCGCCGGCCTGCTCGGCGATCTCGAGCTGCCAGCGCTCCTCGATGCCCTCGAAGACGATGCCGATGCCGCGCGACGAGAACTCCTGCACCATCACCCTGAGCAGCGCGATGCCGGGGCGGGTATCCATGAGCCGCGAGATCCACTGCGCGTCGAACTTGACGATGTCGGGGTGCAGCTTGGCGACGCGCTCCATGTCGGATTCCTCGGCGCCGTAATCGTCCACCGCGATCCTGAACCCGTGCTTGCGCAGCGCCGAGACGAAGGCCGCCAGCGCCTCCTCCGACGAGGTCCGCTTTTCCGTCACCTCGCATACGATCCGGCGCGGGTCGATGCCCGCCTCGTGCAGGGTCAGGCGCATGTCGCGCAGCGCCGCCTCGGTCCGCGCCGGCTCGTCGAACACCGACGGGTCGAAGTTGACGAACAGCAGCGCCGGATGCGGCAGGAACGGGCCGGCGTTGAGAAGGTGGAGCGTCCGCGTCAGCGTCTCGACGTGCAGCCTGTCGGCCGCCGGCACGATGCCGAAGAACTCGGCCGGGGAAACGCCCGCCCCGTCGCGGAACGGCCGGATCAGCCCTTCGAAGGCTGCGACCTCGAGCCTGCCGTCGCGAAACGCGAAGATCGGCTGGAAGGCGGACATCAGGGTATAGCCGGCCCATGCCCCGGTGGCGGTGCCGTCCTCGTGGCGCACGATGTGCGCCAATGCGATGCTGCGCGACAAGAGGGCCTCTCCATGCTGGCGACCTTGCCCCTTGAGGAACCATCGCACCGAAGGATTTACCGTCTGTTAACGCGGCAGGCCCCGACTTTGCCGATTTTCGGCCTGTTCGCGCTTGCGCGGCAGGCAAGGATGCGGCATTGAGCGCGCGGCCGAAACATGCGGCCTTTTCCAAGATCGGAGATCTCGTCATGGCCTTCCTCGCCGATGCCCTTTCCCGCGTCAAGCCGTCCGCGACCATCGCGGTGTCGCAGAAGGCGCGCGAACTGAAGGCGAAAGGCCGCGACGTCATCTCGCTCGGCGCGGGCGAGCCCGATTTCGACACGCCGGACAACATCAAGAACGCCGCCATCGAGGCGATCCGCCGCGGCGAGACCAAGTACACGCCCGTCGCCGGCATCGTGCCGCTGCGCGAGGCGATCGCGCAGAAGTTCAGGCGCGAGAACAACCTCGACTACAAGCCGGAGCAGACCATCGTCGGCACCGGCGGCAAGCAGATCCTGTTCAATGCCTTCATGGCGACGCTGAACGCCGGCGACGAGGTCGTCATCCCCCGTCCCTACTGGGTCAGCTATCCGGAGATGGTGGCGCTGTGCGGCGGCACCCCGGTCTTCGCCGAGACCTCGATCGACAACGGCTTCAAGCTCACCGGCGCAGCCCTGGCGAAGGCCGTCACGCCGAAGACGAAGTGGCTGGTCATGAACTCGCCGTCCAACCCCTCGGGCGCGGCCTACACCGAGGCCGAGCTGCGCGAGATCGCCGACGTGCTGCTGAAGCACCCGCATGTCTGGGTGCTGACCGACGACATGTACGAGCACCTGACCTATGGCGACTTCGCCTTCCGCACCATCCCCGAGGTCGAGCCGGCGCTCTACGACCGCACGCTGACGATGAACGGCGTCTCCAAGGCCTATGCCATGACCGGCTGGCGCATCGGCTACGCGGCCGGCCCGCTCCAGCTCATCAAGGCGATGGACATGATCCAGGGCCAGCAGACCTCGGGCGCCTGCTCGATCGCCCAGTGGGCCTCGGTGGAGGCGCTGAACGGCCCGCAGGACTTCATCCAGAAGAACAAGGCGATCTTCCAGGGCCGCCGCGACCTCGTCGTGTCGATGCTCAACCAGGCGCGCGGCATCAACTGCCCGACGCCGGAAGGCGCGTTCTACGTCTACCCCTCCTGCGCCGGGCTGATCGGCAGGAAGACCCCGGGCGGCAAGGTGATCGGCACCGACGAGGACTTCGTCACCGAGCTCCTGGAGGCGGAGGGCGTCGCGGTGGTCCACGGCTCGGCCTTCGGCCTCGGCCCCAACTTCCGCATTTCCTACGCCACCTCCGAGGAGCTGCTCGAGGATGCCTGCAGCCGCATCCAGCGCTTCACCGCCTCGCTGGTCTGACGGCGCGCCATGATGTGCGGCACGCGGCGGCATCGCCGCGTGTCACAAAACTTTCACACCCGCTCAACCGCTCCTTAAACGCCTGAACATACCC
>JAEZXF010000236.1 GCA_023419995.1 Pseudomonadota bacterium
GTGCCATTCAGGGCGCCGACGCGCCCCCGCCGCCGACCACCTTCTCCCTGCTGGAGAGCCGGTATTTCCGCAAGCCCGAGACCCGCATCGTCGCCGCCGGCACGTCGCTCTACGTCGAGGGCATCCAGCGCGCCGAGACCGCGCGCATCGCCGAGGGCAGCGTCTGCCTCTATCAGCAGGCGGCCGACGGCAGCCGCCGCATCCTCGACGTGCTCGGCCCCGGCCATCTCGTCGGTCCCTACCTGACCGACCTTCCCCACTGCAACGTGCTGGCGCTTTCGCGCACGCGGCTGGTCAAGGTCGGCGCCGCGGACGAGGCGGCGCGGGTCGCCGAGGCGACGCGGCGCATGCTGCTGCGGGCGCAGAAGCATGCGCTTCTCCTGCGGCGCAACGCCGTGTCCGAGCGGGTGGCGAGCGGCCTGATCGACCTGGCCGACCAGTTCGCGCGCGGCGCCGACTTCAGCGGCGGCGAGGTGACGTTCACCCTGCACCTGACGCGCGCCGACATGGCCGACTGGCTCGGCCTGACGCTCACCAGCGTCAGCCGCGGCCTCAACGCCTTCAAGCGCGCCGGGTTGATCGCCTTCGACCATCCGAAGGTCATCACCATCCGCGACCGCGCCGGGCTGGAGGCGCTGGCCTGCGGCGCTGGCGAGCCGGCACGTAAGCGGCTGCCCTGACGGGGCGGCCCGCTTCGTCCGGCGGGGTTGCATCGCCGGCGGCGAAAGACGAGCATGGCCGGACAGCGCACGGGGCGGCAGGGGGCCGCTCCCGCTTCGGGGACGCTCGCTCGATCTTTCATGGCCTTCACGATCCGCCAGCTCCAGTACTTCGTCGCCGTCGCCGAGCAGGGCGCGGTCAGCCGCGCCGCGCAGGCGCTGTCGATCTCGCAGTCGTCGGTGACCGAGGCGATCAAGGAGCTGGAGACCGACCTCGGCGTCGACCTGTTCGAGCGGCATTCGCGCGGGCTCGCCATCACCCACAAGGGGCATCAGTTCCTGCGCCACGCCACGCGCATCCTGGCAAACGTCTCGGATGCGCGGCAGGCCTTCTCCGAGGACGCGGCGGCCGGCGGCGGCGAGCTCCACCTCGGCGTGACCTCGCTGGTCGCGGGCTACGTGCTGTCCGACCTTCTCGCCCGTTACCGCCGCGCCTGGCCGTCGGTATCGGTCACCGCCATCGAGGACAATGGCGACTATCTCGAGCACCTTCTGGTCGGCGGCGAGCTCGACGTGGCGGTGATGGTGATCTCCAACCTGCGCGACCGCATGGCGCTGCAGGCCGAGATCCTCGAGGTGTCGCCCTACCGGCTGTGGCTGCCGCTCGGCCACCAGCTCGCGGCGGCCGAGATCATCGGCATCGAGGACATCGCGCGCGAGCCGCTCATCATGCTCACCCTCGACGAGATCGAGGAGAACACGGGCACGCTGCTGACCGCGCTCGGCCGGCGGCCGCAGGTCGCGTTCCGCACCCGCTCCGTCGAGGCGGTGCGCAGCCTGGTGGCGACCGGCGCGGGCGTGGCGCTCCTGCCCGACCTCGTCTATCGCCCGTGGTCGCTCGAAGGCGACCGCATCGAGAGCCGCGACATATCCGGCTCGCTGCCGGTGGTGCAGGTCGGCATGGTGTGGCGGCGCGGCTCCGGCCTGTCGCAGCAGGCGCGCAACTTCATCGGCGTGGCGCAGGGCCAGCGGGCGATCCGCCAGGGGCGATGATCAGTGATATCGGTTTTTCCGATGTCATCTTTCTGATAAATGAATTTGCGAAAGCGATGAATTCGGCTCACGTTTCGTTTCGAGGGTGCAACCGCCGTTAGGAGAGCGGTACCCGAATGGGAGACGTTGCCATGAAATCTTTCCTGAAGACCTGTACCGCCCTGACTGTCGCCGCCGGCTTCGTCGCCCAGGCGATGGCGCAGGAGATGAAGACCGAGCTGGGCGAGGGCGAAGGCCAGCTCAACGTCGTCGCCTGGGCCGGCTTCCTCGAGCGTGGCGAGACCGACCCGAAGTTCGACTGGGTGACGAAGTTCGAGGACGCGACCGGCTGCAAGGTTTCGGTCAAGACCGCCAACACCTCCGACGAGATGGTGGCGCTGATGAACGAGGGCGGCTTCGACCTCGTCACCGCCTCGGGCGACGCCTCGCGCCGCCTCATCGCCGGCAAGCGCGTGCAGCCGATCAACATCGACCTGATCCCGAGCTGGTCCAAGCTCGACGACCGCCTGAAGGAAGCGCCGTGGCACACGGTCGACGGCGTCCACTACGGCGTGCCCTACGTCTGGGGGCCGAACGTGCTCGCCTACAACACCGAGGTGTTCAAGGAGGCGCCGACCTCGTGGAACGTGGTGTTCGAGGAGCAGACCCTGCCGGACGGCAAGTCCAACAAGGGCCGCATCCAGGCCTATGACGGCCCGATCCACATCGCCGACGCCGCGCTGTACCTGATGCACCACAAGCCGGACCTGGGCATCAAGAGCCCCTACGAGCTGAACGAGGAGCAGTACAAGGCCGCCCTCGACCTGCTGCGCGGGCAGCGCCAGCTCGCCAGCCGCTACTGGCACGACGCCTTCATCCAGATCGACGACTTCAAGAACGAGGGCGTGGTCGCCTCCGGCTCGTGGCCGTTCCAGGTCAACCTGCTGAAGGGCGATGGCGCGCCGGTCTCCTCTGTCTTCCCGCAGGAAGGCGTCACCGGCTGGGCCGACACCTCGATGCTGCACGCCGACGCCGCCAACCCGAACTGCGCCTACAAGTGGTTCGAGCACACGCTGTCGTCCAACCTGCAGAGCGACCTGTCGCTGTGGTTCGGCGCCAACCCGTCCGTGCCCTCGGCCTGCTCCGACGGCAGCGGCATGCTGACGCCGGAGGTCTGCGAGCAGAACGGCTCGAACAATTTCGAGCAGGTCCGCTTCTGGCAGACCCCGATCGCCAAGTGCGAGAGCCAGGGCGAGTGCGTGCCCTACTACCGCTGGGTCTCCGACTACATCGCGGTCATCGGCGGGCGGTAATCCAGCCCGGGAAGCAGGCGCGGCCCCTCATCCGCCTGCCGGCGCCTTCTCCCCGTGAACGGGGAGAAGGGGACTGGCCGCAACCTTGGCGTTCCCCTCTCCCCGTTCACGGGGAGAGGGTGGCCCGAAGGGCCGGGTGAGGGGCAGCGCCAGCATTTCCGGCATGAGCGCGGGTGCGCCTGCCGGCCCGATTCCGTGAACGGAAGCAAGAATGACAACAGCCGTCTCCTTCCAGAAAGTCTCGCGCCATTTCGGCCCGGTGCGCGCGGTCGATCGCGTAGACCTCGACATCCGCGAGGGCGAGTTCTTCGCCATGCTCGGGCCGTCCGGCTCCGGCAAGACGACCTGCCTGCGGCTGATGGCCGGCTTCGAGCAGCCGACTGGCGGCCACATCGAGATCTTCGGCGCGACGGCCGAGGGCGTGCCGCCCTACCGGCGCAGCGTCAACACGGTCTTCCAGGACTACGCGCTGTTCCCGCACCTGAACGTGCTCGACAACGTCGCCTACGGGCTGATGGTGCGCGGCGTGGCGAAGGCCGAGCGCCGCGCGCAGGCCGAGGCCGCGCTCGACCTCGTCAAGCTGCCGGGCTACGGCGGCCGCAAGCCGAGCCAGCTTTCCGGCGGCCAGCGCCAGCGCGTCGCGCTCGCCCGCGCGCTGGTCAACAAGCCGCAGGTGCTGCTGCTCGACGAGCCGCTCGGCGCGCTCGACCTCAAGCTGCGCGAGCAGATGCAGGAGGAGCTGAAGTCGCTGCAGAAGGCGCTCGGCATCACCTTCGTCTTCGTCACCCACGACCAGGGCGAGGCCCTGTCGATGGCCGACCGCATCGCCGTGTTCTCCGAGGGCAGGATCATGCAGATCGGCACGCCGGAGGACGTCTACAAGCGGCCGCGCTCGCGCTTCGTCGCCGATTTCGTCGGCTCCTCCAACGTGCTGCCGCCCGACTTCGTCGCCCGCCATGGCGGCGAGCGCAAATGGGCGAGCCTGCGCCCCGAGGCGCTGCGCCTCGCCGCAGACGGCGTCGGCATCGCCGCCACCGTCACCGGCCGCGCCTATCTCGGGGCCTCGACCCGGCTGGCGCTCGACGCCGAGGGGGAGCGCATCCACGCCGTGGTGCCGGCAGGCGCGGCGCTGCCCGACGACGGCGCGCCCGTCCGCCTCGCCTTCGACAGGGCCGACCTCCACCTCATGGAGGACCAGTCATGACGATGGCCGCGGCTGCGGGGGCTCCGATCCGGGCGGGGCGCGGCGGCATCTTCGGCGCGCTGTCCGACGTGCTGTGGCGCAACCCGCGCCTGACGCTGCTGCTGATGCTGACGCCGCCGCTCCTGTGGCTCGGCATCATCTATCTCGGCTCGCTGTTCGCGCTGCTGCTGCAGAGCTTCTTCTCGATCGACGACTATTCCGGCCTCATCAACCGCGAATTCACCCTGTCGACCTACGCCGAGCTCCTCAACCCGGCGAACGTCGACATCATCGTGCGCACGCTGGTGATGTCGGCCTCCGTCACCGTCGGCGCGGCGATCGTCGCCTTTCCGATCGCCTACTTCGCCGCCCGCTACGCGCGCGGCAAGTGGAAGGCGCTGTTCTATCTCGGCATCATGCTGCCGCTGTGGTCGAGCTATCTCGTCAAGGTCTATGCGTGGAAGCTGATCCTGGCGCGCGAGGGCATCCTCAACTGGCTGTTTGGCAAGCTGCACCTGACCTGGCTGCTCGATGCGTGGCTCGCCATCCCCGTCGTCGGCGGCAACTCGCTCTCGGTCAGCCACACCGGCACGTTCCTCGTCTTCCTCTATGTCTGGCTGCCCTACATGATCCTGCCGATCCAGGCCGCGCTGGAGCGCGTGCCGGGCAACCTCGTCGAGGCGTCGGCCGACCTCGGCGCGTCGCCGCGCCAGACCTTCGCCAACGTGCTGTTCCCGCTGGCGCTTCCCGGCGTCATCGCCGGCTCGATCTTCACCTTCTCGCTGACCATGGGCGACTACATCATCCCGCAGATCGTCGGCACGTCGCGGCGCTTCATCGGCCAGGCCGTCTACGCCCACCAGGGCACCGCCGGCAACATCCCGCTCGCCGCCGCCTTCACCGTCGTGCCGATCGTGGTGATGGGCTTCTATCTCTGGTTCGCCAAGCGGAGGGGGGCCTTCGATGCGCTCTGATACCAGCTCCGACCGGGGCCGGCGCTCGCCGCTCGGCCTCAAGGTCGCCGCCGGCCTCGGCCTCGCCTTCCTGCACCTGCCGATCCTGCTGATCTTCGTCTACGCCTTCACCACCGAGGAGCGCAGCTACCAGTGGCCGCCGCCGGGCTTCACGACGCGCTGGTTCGCGGTGACGTGGAACCGCCCGGACGTGTGGGACGCGCTGCTCCTGTCGGTCAAGGTGGCGTCGATCTCGACGGCGATCGCGCTCGTCCTGGGCACGCTCTGCGCCGCGGCGGTGGCCGGCTCGCGCTTCTTCGGCCGCGAGACGATCTCGCTGCTCGTCATCCTGCCCATCGCGCTGCCCGGCATCATCACCGGCATCGCGCTGCGCTCGGCGTTCAACCTGGCGGAGATACCGTTCTCGTTCTGGACGATCGTGCTCGGCCACGCCACCTTCTGCGTCGTCGTGGTCTACAACAACGCCGTCGCCCGCTTCCGCCGCACCTCGGGCTCGCTGATGGAGGCGTCGATGGACCTCGGCGCGGATGCCTTCCAGACGTTCCGCTACGTCATCCTGCCCAACATCGGCACGGCGCTGCTCGCCGGCGGCATGCTCGCCTTTGCGCTGTCCTTCGACGAGGTGATCGTCACCACCTTCACGGCGGGCCAGCAGTCGACGCTGCCGATCTGGATGCTGGAGGAGCTCGTGCGCCCGCGGCAGCGCCCCGTCACCAACGTCGTGGCCATGGTGGTCGTCCTCGTGACGTTCCTGCCGATCCTGGCCGCCTATTACCTGACCCGCGATGGCGACCAGGTCGCCGGCGGCGGCAAATGATACCTCAAGGAGGAAGTCCCATGCATACGCAGATGCTGATCGGCTCGAAGCTCGAGGCCGGCACGGAAGTCGAGGAGGCGATCCTCAACCCGCGCACCGGCGAGACGATCA
>JAEZXF010000290.1 GCA_023419995.1 Pseudomonadota bacterium
CGGCGTGGCGACGCTGGAGGACGTCGAGCGCGCCATCGACGCCGAGATCGCCAAGGTCGCCGCCGACGGCGTCACCGAGGACGAGGTCGAGAAGGCCAAGAAGCGCTTCGTGCGCTCGATGATCTTCGCCCGCGACGAGCAGGACGGCATGGCGCGCATCTACGGCTCGACGCTGACGACGGGCGGCTCCATCGAGGACATCGACAGCTGGCCCGACCGCATCCGCGCCGTCACCGCCGCCGACGTCAAGGCCGCTGCCGTGCGCTGGCTCGACGAGCGCCGGTCCGTCGCCGGCTACCTGCTGCCCAAGGAGTGAGAAAGCCGATGAGAACCCCCGACATGGCCACTCGCTTCACCCAGGCGCTGGCGACGCTGCTGCTCGCCCTCGTCTTCCTGACCTTCCCCGCCATCGCGCCGGTGCGCGCCGAGGTGAAGATCCAGGAAGTCACCTCCGCCGCCGGCGTCACCGCCTGGCTGGTCGAGGACTACACCGTGCCGATCGTGACCGTGCGCTTCGCCTTCAAGGGCGGCAGCGTGCAGGATCCCGCCGGCAAGGAAGGGCTCTTCAACCTGATGACCGGCCTGTTCGACGAGGGCGCGGGCGATCTCGACGCCGACGCCTTCCAGGAGCGGCTGGACGAGGTCGGCGCCGAGATGGGCTTCGAGGCGCGGCGCGACGCGGTCTACGGCTCGATGCGCATGCTGGCCGAGGAGCGCGAGGCCGCCTTCGAGCTGCTGCGGCTCGCCGTCAACCAGCCGCGCTTCGACGTCGAGCCGGTCGAACGCATCCGCGCCCAGATCCTGACCGGCATCCAGCGCGACATGCGCGACCCGAACGCCCAGGGCCGCGACCAGTTCGCGCGCGCCCTCTACGGCGACCATCCCTACGCGCGCCGTTCCGACGGCACGGCCGAATCCCTGGCCGCCATCACGGCCGAGGACCTGCACGCGCTGCACGAGCGGACCTTCGCCCGCTCCAGCCTCAGCATCGCCGTCGTCGGCGCCATCGACGCCGAAACGCTGAAGGCGGAGCTCGACCGCGTGTTCGGCGACCTGCCGGCCGAGCCCAGGCTGGATGCGGTGGGCAAGGCGACGCTCAACCTCGCCCAGGAAGTGCGCTACGCCTATCCGCTGCCGCAGGCGTCGCTCCAGCTCGTCTATCCGGGCATCGAGCGCGAGGATCCGGGCTTCTTCGCCGCCTTCCTGATGAACCACGTGCTGGGTGGCGGCACCTTCTCCTCCCGCCTGTTCGACGAGGTGCGCGAGAAGCGCGGGCTGGCCTACGGCGTCGGCTCGGCCCTGCACACCAACGACTACTCCGATATGCTTATCATCGGCACCTCAACCCGCGCCGACCGCGCGCAGGAGGCGCTCGACGTCATCCGCGAGGTGGTGCGCGGCGTCGCCGAGAACGGCATCACCGACGAGGAGCTGGCCAAGGCCAAGACCTACCTGATCGGCGCCTATCCCATCAACAACCTCGATTCGTCGAGCGCGGTGGCCCGCACGCTGGTGGAGCTGCAGAAGGACGGCCGCGGCATCGACTACATCGAGCGCCGCGCCGCGCTGATCGAGGCGGTGACGGCGGAAGAGGTGAAGGCCGCCGCCGCGCGGTTGCTGACGGCGGAGCCCGCCATCCTGGTGATCGGCCCGGAAGCCCAGGCCGGCAACGGCGGCTGACCGGCCATGGAGGCGGGGCCGCACAGTCCGGCCGGGCAGGCTGCCCGGGCATCGTCCGGCCCGACCTTCGCCGTCGCCTTCGGCGGCGGCGGCGCGCGCGGGCTGGCGCACATCCACGTCATCCAGGTGCTCGACGAGCTCGGCATCCGGCCGACGGCGATTTCCGGCTCCTCCATCGGCGCGATGATGGGCGCCGGCATGGCCGCCGGCATGAGCGGCCGCGAGATCGAGGACCATGCCCGCGCGGTGCTGTCGCGGCGCGGCGAGGCGGCGGCGCGGATGTGGCGCGCCTTCCCGCGCAGCGTCGGCGAGCTGGTGGCCGGCGGCATCCGCATCGGCCAGTTCGACATCGGCCGCATCCTGCGCGCCTTCATGCCGGAGGCGGTTCCCGACCGGTTCGAGGAACTCACCATCCCGCTCCAGGTGACGGCGACGGATTTCTACGGCGACGGCGAGCGGGTGTTCTCCGCGGGCGACCTCTACCTGGCGCTGGCGGCTTCGGCGGCGCTGCCCGCTGTGTTCCGGCCGGTCAGCCACGACGGCCGCATCCTGATCGACGGCGGCATCGCCAACCCGGTGCCGTTCGACCTGCTCCACGGCAGGGCCGACATCGTCGTCGCCATCGACGTGGTCGGCGCGCCGACCGGCGACCCGCTGCGCCGGCCGTCCTCCATCGACCTGCTGATGGGCGCGAGCCAGATCATGATGGAATCGATCGTCGAGCTGAAGCTGCGGCAGACCCGCCCGCACATCCTGCTGCGCCCGCCCGTGTCGCAGTTCGGCGTCCTCGACTTCCTCAAGGTCGACCGGGTGCTGGAGGGGACCGCCGCGCTGCGCGACGACCTCAAGCGGGCGATCGACGCGGCGGTGGAACGCGTCGCCGCCGGGACCGCCGGCTGACGCTTTCGACACCGCGCCCGCGCGGCCGAAGCCGATCCGCCGGCTCGCTCACCGGCTGTTACAGAACTTTAACGGATCGTGACCGAAGATTGCCACAATCATCCCGGCAAATGGGGCAAACGGGAGGTAATGGCGATGAAACCGCGTCGTCCGGAGACGTCGTTGCAAGATAAGAGGGTCGAGTTGTGGACCCCGTGGGGCGTTCTGCGGCTCTCCGCCGCCGAGCGGGCGCAGCGCGAGCGCTTGGCAAAGGACCGCAGCGAGAGGCTTCCGCCCAATTGGGTCCGGCCCTCGGCGCAGCAGACCTGGGAATGGGACGGCGAGCCGCTCAACTGATCCTTCCGGCCGCGTTTCCGGCGTGATCCGCGGGATTGGCGTAGTCCCACGATCGCGCCCGCAGGGCCGTCAGCCTTGCATCCTCGGCCGCGCGCCCATAGATGAGGCGTGACGCCGCACAGGCGGCACCCCGCCCGGACGCAGGATTTCATGACCCCGCCGATCGATT
>JAEZXF010000299.1 GCA_023419995.1 Pseudomonadota bacterium
GGCTGTGGGTCAAGGACGAGCTCGGGCGCACCGGGGCGGCGCTCATCGCGCTGATCGAGGCGTTCCTCGCCCGGGCGCAGGAGCACGCGGCGACCGTGATGCCGGGCTTCACCCATCTCCAGACCGCCCAGCCCATCACCTTCGGCCATCACTGCATGGCCTATGTCGAGATGTTCGGCCGCGACCTGTCGCGGGTGCGCGACGCAATCGAAAGGCTGGACGAGTCGCCGCTGGGGGCGGCCGCGCTGGCCGGCACCGGCTTCCCCGTCGACCGCCACATGACGGCCAAGGCGCTGGGCTTCCGCGAGCCGACGCGCAACTCCGTCGACAGCGTCTCGGACCGCGACTTCGCGCTGGAGTTCCTCTCTCTCGCCGCGATCTCAGCCACGCACCTGTCGCGGCTGGCCGAGGAGATCGTCATCTGGTCGACGCCGCAGTTCGGCTTCATCCGCCTGTCGGACCAGTTCTCCACCGGCTCGTCGATCATGCCGCAGAAGAAGAACCCGGACGCGGCCGAGCTGGTGCGCGCCAAGACCGGCCGGGTCAACGGCCACCTGATCGGCCTGCTCACCGTGATGAAGGGCCTGCCGCTCGCCTATTCCAAGGACATGCAGGAAGACAAGGAAGCCGTGTTCGACGCGGCCGAGACGCTCGACCTGATGATCGCCGCCATGACCGGCATGGTGCGCGACATGACGGTCAACGCCGCCGCGATGAGACGAGCCGCCGGCTCCGGCTACTCGACCGCGACCGACCTCGCCGACTGGCTGGTGCGCGAGGCGGGCCTGCCGTTCCGCGAGGCGCACCACGTCACCGGCCGCGCCGTGGCCGCGGCGGAGGCGCGCGGCGTCGCCCTCGACCGCCTGTCGCTGGACGAGCTGCGCGCCATCGACGGTCGCATCACCGACGCCGTGTTCGGCGTGCTCTCGGTCAACGCCTCGGTCAGGAGCCGGTCCTCCTTCGGCGGCACCGCGCCGGCCGAGGTGCGCCGGCAGATCCGCTACTGGCGCGCCCGGCTGAAACGCGAGGCGCGGCCGGCGAAGGGCCGCTAGGACCGCGGACGCTGGGCCGAGCCCGGGCCGCCGCGTCGCCGGCCCGTTTCGCCGCATTGTGCGATGCGGGGTGTTTCCACCCGACCGCAAAATGCTCTAGAACCATTCCCGACATCGAACCGGACGGACAGGCACATGCGCGCGGCACACACGATCAGGACCCTACTTCTGCTTGGTGCGATAGCCGCCGCGCTCACTGCCTGCGGCCGCCGCCCCGGCACGCTCGAAGGACCCTACGAGGCGTCCGTCGAGGCGCGCAAGCAGGCCGAGCGCGACAACCAGCCCCTCCCCCCCGAGCGCGAGAAGCCGGAAGAAGATCGCCGCTTCATTCTCGACGGCCTGATCTAGGACACACCATCGTGAACCATTTCGAGTATCGCGACGGCGTGCTGCACGCCGAGGACGTGCCAGTGCCCGAGATCGCGGCCGCCGTCGGCACGCCGTTCTACTGCTATTCCACCGCGACGCTGACCCGTCATTACAAGGTGTTCTCGGACGCCTTCTCGGGCCTGCGCTCGCTTGTCTGCTACGCCATGAAGGCCAACTCCAACCAGGCGGTCGTCCGCACGCTGGCCAGGCTCGGCGCCGGCGCCGACGTGGTGTCCCAGGGCGAGCTGCGCCGCGCGCTCGCCGCCGGCATCCCGGCGGGGAAGATCCTGTTCTCCGGCGTCGGCAAGACCGCGGCCGAGATGGACTCCGCGCTCGCCGCCGGCATCCGCTGCTTCAACGTCGAATCGCTGCCCGAGCTGGAGCTCCTGTCGCGGCGCGCCGTGGCGACGGGCCGCGTCGCGCCCGTGTCGCTGCGCATCAACCCCGACGTCGACGCGAAGACGCACCGCAAGATCTCCACCGGCAAGGCGGAGAACAAGTTCGGCATCGCCTGGAAGGACGCGCGCGCCGCCTATGCCCGCGCAGCAAGCCTGCCGGGGCTGAAGGTGACCGGCATCGACATGCATATCGGCAGCCAGATCACCGAGCTGCAGCCCTTCGACGACGCCATCGCGCTGCTGGTCGAGCTGGTCGGCGCGCTGCGCGCCGACGGCCACGCCATCGAGCATGTCGACATCGGCGGCGGGCTCGGCATCCCCTACCGCACCGACAACGCGCCGCCGCCGCTGCCCGACGCCTACGCCGCCATGGTGATCAGGCACATGAAGCCGCTCGACCTCGAGCTGATCTGCGAGCCCGGCCGGCTGATCGCCGGCAATGCCGGCATCCTCGTCGCCCAGGTCCTCTATCTCAAGCACGGCGACGCGAAGAATTTCCTGATCGTCGACGCGGCGATGAACGACCTGATCCGCCCGACGCTCTACGACGCCTTCCACGAGATCCGCCCGGTGGTCGAGAAGCCGGCCGCCGCGCCGCGCGTCATGGTCGACGTGGTCGGCCCGGTCTGCGAGACGGGCGACTATCTCGGCCACGACCGCGACCTGCCGGAGCTGGCGACCGGCGACCTCGTCGCGGTCGGCACCGCCGGGGCCTATGGCGCGACCCAATCCTCGACCTACAACACCCGCCTCCTCGTCCCCGAGGTGCTGGTCGACGGCGACCGCTTCCATGTCGTGCGCCCGCGCCCGACCTACGACGAGCTGATCGGCCTCGATTCCCTGCCCGACTGGCTCTGACGCGCGGCGCCGGCCGGCCGGCGCTCGTCCTGCGCCGGCTTCATCACGTTTTCGCGCCTGCCTCGCCTTCGCCGCGTTTGCTGCTATCCTGACCCGAGAGCCGGGGCGAATCCGCGTGCCCGGCCAACGCGACGAGAAGGACCGCATGGCGCAGACGGCGAAGGACGCCCCCACGCCCAGACTGCCCGCAGCCGGCCCGCTGGCGCGCCTTGCCCGCACCCGCGCCGTGGTCCGCGGCGTGATCGTGGTCGAACGCCTGTGGCCGCTCCTCCTCCCGGCCGCCGTCGTCGCCAGCCTGTTCGTCAGCCTGTCGTGGCTCGGCGCCTTCCGCGCCGCGCCCGACTGGGGCCGGATCGCGCTTGGCGTCGCGCTGGCGCTCGCCGGCCTCGCCGCGCTCTATCCCCTGCGCTTCTATCGCGGGCCGTCGGCGGCCGAGATCGACCGGCGCATCGAGCGCGCCAACCGGCTCGAGCATGCGCCGCTCCGCGCCCAGATCGACAGGCCGACCGCCGACACCCCGTTCGCCCGTGCCCTGTGGCAGGAACACCAGAAGCGCATGGCCGCGAAGCTCGACCGCCTCGCCGCCGGCCTGCCCCATGCCCGCCTGCCCGAGCGCGACCCCTGGGGCCTGCGCGCGGCCGCCGCGCTTCTGCTCGTCGTGGCCTTCTCGTTCTCGTTCGGGCCGCTCGGCGGCACCCTCGGTGACGCCTTCCGGGCGCATGGCGGCGCGGCGGTGGCGCCAGCCCGCATCGACGCCTGGGTGACGCCGCCGGCCTATACCGGCAAGGCCCCGATCTTCCTGACCGGACAGGGCGCGCCGGCAACGGACGCCGCGATCGTCAAGGTGCCGGCCGGCAGCATCGTCGCCGTAAGGGTGGCGGGCGGAACCGGCCAGGAGACGCTGTCGTGGCTCAAGCCCGGCGACCAGGAGGCCGTGCCCGTCGCGCCCGAGGAGGCGCAGGCCGGCGACCGGCCGCGCCGGCCCGGCGCGGCGGCTCTGCAGTTCCAGGCCACGCTCGGCGGGGACGGCCTGCTCTCCCTGCGCTCGGGCGTCGGCGAGCTGCGCAGCTGGGCCTTCGCCGTCACCCCGGACACGCCCCCGACCATCCGCTTCGCCCATGAGCCGGGCCGCGCGGTCAACGGCACGCTGGAGCTGTCCTACGCCATCGAGGACGACTACGGCGCCGCCTCGGCCGAGGCCCGCTTCGCGCTGGACGACGAAGGCGCGCCCGGCGCGCGGCCGCTCTACGAGGCGCCTGAGATGCCGCTGGCGCTGCCGCGCCGCAACGCCGCCGACAAGTCGGCGCGCACCACGCGCGACCTGACCGAGCACCCGTGGGCAGGCGCGCCGGTGGGCGTGACGCTCCATGCCGCCGACGCCGCCGGCCAGGAGGCCCGGAGCGAGACGAAGACCATCGTGCTGCCGGAGCGGCCGTTCTACAACCCGCTTGCCCGGGCGCTGGTCGAGCAGCGACGCATCCTCGCGCTCGACGCCAACCGCAAGGATCGCGTGCTGGCGCTGATGGACGCGCTGACGCTCAGGCCAGAGGACAGCTTCGACAACCTGTCCCACTACCTCGGCATCGTCGCCGCGCGCACGCGGCTGAAGCAGGCGAGAAGCGACGATGCCCTGCGCGAGACCGCCGACTATCTGTGGGAGATGGCGCTCGCCATCGAGGGCGGGGCGTTCTCCGACGCGCAGAAGCGGCTGAGCCAGGCGCAGGACGCGCTCCAGCAGGCGTTGGAGAACGGCGCCAGCGACGAGGAGATCGCGCGGCTGATGGAGGAGCTGCGGCAGGCGATGCAGGACTTCATGCGCGAGCTGGCCGAGCAGGCGGCGCGCGACCCCAACATGGCGATGCAGATGCCGCAGGATGGGCAGGAGATGCGCCCCGGCGACCTCGACCGCATGCTCGACCAGCTCGAGAACCTGGCGCGCTCGGGCGCGCGCGAGCAGGCCATGGACATGCTGCAGCAGCTTCGCGACATGATGAACAACCTGCAGGCCGGCCGCCAGCAGCAGCCCGGGCAGGGTCAGGGCGAGCAGAACCAGATGCGCCAGCAGATGGACCAGCTCGGCGACCTGATGCGTCGCCAGCAGGAGATGCAGAACGAGACCTTCCGCCTCGACAACATGCAGCGCGACCGGAACCAGCAGCAGAACGGACAGACAGGGCCAGGCGGACAGCGCGGGCAAGGCGGCCAGCCGATGTCGCAGGAGGAGTTCGACGAGGCCATGCGCCAGCTCCAGGAGGGCCAGGGCCGGCTGCGCGAGGAGCTGGAAGGGCTGACCCGCTCGCGCGAGGGCATGGGCATCCAGCCCGGCGAGGGCTTCGGCGAGGCCGGCGAGGCGAGGGGCCGCGCCGAGGGCGCGCTGGGCGAGGGCGAGGGCGGCCGCGCCACCGGCGAGCAGGGCCAGGCGCTGGAGGCGCTGCGCCGCGGCGCCCAGGACATGATGCAGCAGATGCAGCAGGCGATGCGCCAGAACGGACAGGGCATGGGCGAAGGCGGCCGCCAGCAGCCCTCCGACCGCGACCCGCTCGGCCGGCCCCGCGCCACCACCGGCCCGGATTTCGGGGATTCGGTGAAGGTGCCCGACGAGATCGACGTCGAGCGCGCGCGCCGCATCCTCGACGAGATCCGCCGCCGCCTGGGCAACGCGCTGAGCCCGGAGGTCGAGCGTGACTACCTCGAGCGGCTGCTCCAGACCCGCTGAAACCGGGTCCGCCGGATCAGGCCCGCACCGGCCGGATGACGTTGAGCAGCGCGCCGTAGGGCACGAGCATCAGCACCGACAGCAGCATCTTGACGCAGAAGTCGCCAAACGCCAGCGACACCCACAGCGGCACTTCGCCGCCGCCGAGGACGAACGGCACCGCGAAGCCGAGCGAGGCGTCCTCGCGGCCGAGGCCGGTGTCGAGGAAGGCGAAGCGGTCGGCGAAGGCGAGCGAGAAGAACAGCAGCGTGTCGACGACCGAGCCGATGACGGAGCCGGTGAGCGGCGCGATCCACCACCGGCGCTCGCGCAGCCTGTCGAAGACGAAGACGTCCAGCACCTGCGCCGTCAGGAAGGCCGAGCCCGACGCGATGGCGATGCGCGGCGTCGCCAGCCAGACCGACAGCGCCACGGCGATGGCGAAGCCGGCATAGACAACCTTGCGCGCCGCCGCCGGCCCGTAGCGCCGGTTGGTCAGGTCGTTGACCAGGAAGGCGAGCGGATAGGTGAACGCCCCCCAGGTGAGGATGTCCTGGAGGCCGAAATGCCGGAACGGGAACTGGACGAGGAAGTTGGAGGCGACGACGACGGACGCCATTGCGGCCACGAAGGGCCAGACCGAAACGGTTCGGGTCATTTTTTTATCCTGGGTGATGGAACCAGTCGGCGGGCTTTGAGGCAATTCCGGC
>JAEZXF010000385.1 GCA_023419995.1 Pseudomonadota bacterium
GCAGGAGGGCGACGGCCGCGGCGCTGGCGACCGCGCGGGCCTCCTCGCGGCGGCGTTGCGCCTCTCGCCGGCTGCGGGCCTTCGCCGCCAGCCTGTCCACGCCGACGACCAGCAGGCCGAGGACGAGGAAGCCGCCGCCGAACCACAGCGCCGCGGGGAGCGTGCCGATCTCGCGCGCCGTCACCAGAAACCCGGCGCCGAGCAGGAAGCCGGCGCCGAGCAGCACGAAAAGCCCGGCCAGCGCGTAGACGATCGCCGTCCGTCGCGCCCTCGCGACCGCTTCCAGGGCCTCCCCGGAAACGATCGCGGCGATCAGTGACGCCAGCGCCGACACGGTCAGCGGCGCGACAGCAGGGCGAAGAAGAAGCCGATGCCGGCGGCGATCGCCAGCGAGGTGAGCGGCTTCTCGCGCACGGCGTCGGTGACCTGCCGCTCGATGTCGCCGGCATTCGACTTCAGCGCGTCGACGGCGGCCTCGCCGCGGACGCGAAGCTGCTCCGCGCCTTCCGCCGCGGCCCGGCGCGCGGCGCCGGCGGCATGCTCGCCGGTGCGGCCGAGCTGCTCGGCCAGGCGCGCCACGTCCTCGCGCTGGCGGGAGATCTCGGCTTCGAGGTCGGCGGGAACGGCCTTGGCGTCGTCCTTGCTCGCCTTGCCGCTGGGTGCTGTCGCCATGTCGGAAACTCCTGTTCGTTGGGTGGGTCGTTCCCGCCTTCAACGCGTGGCGGCCCAGCCGGTTCCGGTCCCGCAGGCTGCCCGATGCGGCGCGCCGGTGCAATGTTTAAGGCATTCACATCAATTTAGATGACAGCCGCGCGCGGCCGGGGCAAAGCTCGATTTTTCAAAGGGGGCGGCGTTCTTGGGAAACCTTCCGCTTGCGGGTCTGCGCATCCTCGTGGTCGAGGACGAGCTCCTCATCGCCATGGATGTGGAGCAGCTCTGCCGCGACCATGGCGCGGCGGACGTCATCCTCGTCCACGCATTGGACGAGGAGGGCGCGGGGCCGGCCGCCGGCGTGGACTTCCACGCGGCGATCCTCGACGCCGCGCTCGGCGGCCGCTCGACTCTCGGCTTCGCCGCGACGCTCGCGGCGACCGGCGTGCCCTTCATCTTCGCCACCGGCCATGCCGACCAGGAGGAACGCTTCGCGGCGTTCCCCGGCGTCGCCGTCGTCGGCAAGCCCTATGCCGGCCGCACGCTGATCGACGCGCTGGTCGAGACGATCGCGCGCGGGCGCGCCGTCTCAGGCGGCGTTTGAGCCCATCACCTGCGAGGAGATCGCGTCGGGGCCGTAGTCGGCCTCGCCGGACACGCCGAGGATCTCCTGCAGGCGCGTGCGGGCGCGGCTGACGCGGCTCTTGATCGTGCCGACGGCGCAGCCGCAGATCTCGGCCGCCTCCTCGTAGGAGAAGCCCGAGGCGCCGATCAGGATGATCGCCTCGCGCTGGTCCTCCGGCAGGGTCTCGAGGGCGGCGCGGAAATCGCCGAGGTCGAGCGCGCCGTGCTGACCCGGATGCACCGCCACCCGGCCGGTGATGGTGCCGTCGCTGTCCTGCACCTCGCGGCCGCGCTTGCGCATCTGCGAATAGAACTCGTTGCGCAGGATGGTGAACACCCACGCCTTGAGGTTGGTGCCGGGCTGGAACGAGGACTGCTTGTCCCACGCCTTCACCAGCGTCTCCTGCACCAGGTCGTCGGCCTTGTCGGCGTTCTGGGCCAGCGACATGGCGAAGGCGCGCAGGCTGGGAATTGCGCCGAGGAGATCCTGCCTGAAGGTCGAACGATCATCCATGTGCGCCCCCTTCACTCGCTGTCACGCCCTGCCGACGGCACCGCTGCTGCTGGCGTCTCGCGGTCCTCAAGCTGCCTGAGCAGTTCCTGGAACCTGTCCGGAACCGCCTCGGTGACGAGATCGTCGTAATACTGCTTGAGCTTGCGCCCGATCTCGGAGTTCGACCCGAGGGGATCGGCGCGGCTGCCCGCCCTTTTCAGACCGCCGGGTGCGGCCGCTCTTGCTGTTTTCATGCTGCTTCTCATTGCCCCCGCTGTGGCGTGCCCGTGGGGCGGGGCACGTGCACGTGATGCGCATTTCCTTTCCCCGGCCGCCCGATGGACGCGCCGGACCGAACCCTAACGCAACTTCGTCGGGTTCGTTCCATCCGGTCGGGAACTTTTTTAGGGGTGCCGCGTTCTTGCTCGAACTGCGTGCCATATTTGATGCATCGTCATTGAGGGAGACGCCATACCATGACCTTGTCCACACGAATCGCCCCGCACCTGCCGTTCCTGAGGCGCTTTTCCCGGGCGCTCACCGGATCGCAGACCAGCGGCGACGCGCTCGTGGCCGCCACGCTGGAGACGATCATCGCCGATGTCGGCGTGTTCCCCGATCTATCCAGCGACCGCATCGCGCTCTATCGCATCTTCACCAAGCTGTTCACCTCGGTCGGCATCCGGGTCCCGGAGCCCGAGAACCAGCCGGCGTGGGAGAGCAGGGCTTCCGCCAACCTCGGCGCGCTCGCCCCGCTGCCGCGCCAGGCGTTCCTGCTCGTGGCGGTCGAGGGCTTCTCCGAGGCCGAGGCCGCCGAGGTCCTCGACATCGACGACAAGGCGTTCGCCGCGCTTCTGTCCGAGGCCAGCGACGAGATCTCGCGCCAGGTGGCGACGGACGTGCTCATCATCGAGGACGAGCCGCTGATCGCCATGGACATCGAGCAGATGGTCGAGAGCCTCGGCCACCGCGTGGTCGGCACCGCCCGCACCCACAAGGAGGCGGTGGCGCTGTTCGCGCGCACCAACCCGCGCATGGTGCTGGCCGACATCCAGCTCGCCGACGGCTCGTCGGGCATCGACGCGGTCAACGAGATCCTCGCCGGCACGCCGGTGCCGGTGATCTTCATCACCGCCTTCCCCGAGCGCCTGCTGACCGGCGAGCGGCCCGAGCCTGCCTTCCTCGTCACCAAGCCGTTCAATCCCGACATGGTCAAGGCGCTGATCAGCCAGGCGCTGTTCTTCGACAGGCAGGCGAAGGCCGCCGCGTAAGGCGGCAATGCCCGAAGCCGGAGAAAGCCGCCGCCCGGCGGCTTTTTTCTTGCGCGAAGGCAGCCGCAACACGCCGGAAACGCGGAACAAACCGCCCTGCACCGCGTTTTTGGAAAGACAGAATTCAAGTGTCAGTGCCGTTGTGAAGGAGACAAGCCATGCTCTACTGGACCCTCGTGTTTCTCGTCGTCGCGCTCATCGCCGGCGCGCTCGGCTTCGGCGGCATCGCCGGCGCCTCCGCCGGCATCGCGCAGATCCTGTTCTTCGTTTTCCTTGCCTTCCTCGTCATCTCGCTCGTCGCCGGGCTGGTCAGGCGGGCCGGATAAGCTTCGCGCCCTGGCGCGCGCTCAAGTCGGAACCCTCCAGCCCCTCACTGACGGTTCCGTCTCCCGCCGGGCAGCCCGGGCCTGACG
>JAEZXF010000386.1 GCA_023419995.1 Pseudomonadota bacterium
ACGAACAGGCCGTCGCGGGTGATGCCTGCGTTGTTGACGAGGATGTCCACGCCCTCGAGCTCGGCCTCGGCCTTCTGGGCCAGCGCCTTGACCTCGGTGCGGTCGGACAGGTTGGCGGGGAAGACGCGGGCGCGCTCACCGAGCTCGCCGGCCAGCGCTTCCAGCTTCTCGACGCGGGTGCCATGCAGGCCGACCGTCGCGCCGGCGGCGTGCAGCGCGCGCGCCACGGCCTCGCCGATGCCTCCGGTTGCCCCGGTCACGAGCGCCTTGCGGCCAGTAAGGTCGAACATGGGTGCTTCCTTTCGATTGGAGAGCGAATAGCGAGTAGTGGGTAGTGAGTAGTGAACGGCACTAACCCTTTTTCACTCCTCACTATTCTCTATTCACTACTCACTCGAATGCTTCGATATCCGCCGGTCCGCCGACGTTCACCGTCGCGATGTTGCGGTCGATGCGGCGCGCCAGGCCGGAAAGAACCTTGCCGGCGCCGATCTCGTAGAGCGTGGTGACGCCGTTGGCGTCGAACCATTCGACGGTCTCGCGCCAGCGCACGCGACCGGTGACCTGCTCGACCAGCCGAGCGGCGATCTCGTCCGGATCGGTCAGCGGCGACACGGTGACGTTGGCGACGACCGGCACGACCGGGGCGTGCTTCGCCACGTCGGCCAGCGCGGCGCGCATGGCATCCGCCGCCGGCTGCATCAGCGCCGAATGGAAGGGGGCGGACACCGGCAGCATCAGCGCGCGCTTGGCGCCCTTGTCGGTGCAGATCCGCGCGGCGTGCTCGACCGCCGGCTTCGCACCGGAGATGACGAGCTGGCCGCCGCCATTGTCGTTGGCGATCTGGCAGACGGAGCCGACGGCGGCCTCGGCGCAGGCGGCCTCGACGTCGGCCTGCTCGAGCCCGATGATCGCCGCCATCGCCCCCTCGCCCACCGGGACGGCCGCCTGCATGGCGTTGCCGCGAATGCGCAGCAGGCGCGCGGTATCGGCGATCGAGAAGGTACCGGCGGCGGCGAGCGCCGAATATTCGCCGAGCGAATGGCCGGCGACGTAGGCCACCTTGTCCTTGAGCGACAGGCCGCGCGCCTCCAGCACCCGGATCGCGGCGAGCGACACGGCCATCAGCGCCGGCTGGGCGTTGGTGGTCAGCGTCAGCGTCTCCTCCGGGCCTTCCCAGATGGTGCGCGACAGCTTCTCGCCCAGCGCGTCGTCCACTTCCTCGAACACGGCGCGCGCCTCGGGGAACGCGTCGGCGAGATCCCTGCCCATGCCCACGGCCTGGCTGCCCTGTCCGGGAAATGTGAAGGCGATCGACATGGCTCGCTCCCTGCTTGTTCCTGTCGCTTGCGTGTGGCGCAACGACAGGAACAGGTCAAGGGGCAGCGATCAAGCTCCGGCGCGGCGCTAGTTGGTCACGTAGAGCTTGGCGATGCGCGTGGCGATCTTGCGGAACACCGCGTCCAGCTCGCTGACGTCGCTGGTCGGGTAGTAGTGGTCCGGCGTCGTCGCGCATTTGGAGTAGAGGGTGCGGTTGGCCGCCGTGTCCGCGCCGAGGAGCACGGTGAAGATCTCGACATGCTTCGCCTTCAGGCTGGTGCACATCGTCTGCGTCATGGTGTTGACGTTGCTCAGCCCGGTGCTGCGGTTGGTGGTGCCGAAACGCCCGTCGTCGAGGAAGCCATAGGAGCCGTAGTCCGAGGTGTTGTAGGACTGGCTGCTGGCGCCGAACACCGTGTTCTCGCCGTCGGTGAAGACCAGCACGAATTTCGAGGTCCGGTCGGAATCGAACGCCGCGCCCTGCGTGTAGGGCTCGCCCGGCGACAGCACCCTGTAGGACCACGCCAGCCCCTCGGAGACGTTCGTGCCCGAGCCTTCCCAATGGATCATGGTGGCGATCTCGTTCTTCAGCTTGGTGAAGTCCGAGGTCAGCGGCATGATCGGCGTCGGGCAGGCATAGTTCGGCCCCGTGGTGCGCGGCTTGTGGTAGTCGACCGCGTCTATGGTCTTGTCCTTCGAGGCGACGTTGTAGTAGCGCGACGCCGCCATCAGCTTCGCCTTGTCCTTGCTGCCGAAGGAATCGTTGAGATACGAGTTGTTCCACGCGGTGCTGGAGTTGGGCGACGTGGCGTTCTTGCCCGGATTGTCGGGGGCGAAATAGGGCACGAACAGCGTGTCCGGCACGTTCGGGTTCGGCGCGTCGTCCGACAGGTTGTAGGGCGAGGGACGCGCCTCGACGCAGCCCTTCCACGTCGTGCCCAGCGCCTTGAACAGCTCGAAATGGTTGGTCTTCGGCGTGAAGTTCGACCCGTGATAGGTCGCGCCGTAGGAAACGTTGAGCTTGGTCTTGGGATCGACGTAGTTGTCGATCCAGCTGTCCTTGTACCCTTCGCCGTTGATGTTGACTGCGGTCACGAACGGCACCAGCGCGGCCTTCACCTCGCGCTTCGGCTCGATGTCGGGCGAGTGGACGGTGGAGAGGATGTCGACCAGCGAGGTGGCGGCCTTGCGCAGCTCCTTCATGCGCGCCTCGCCCATGGAGCCGGTGTTGTCGAGCGCCAGCACCACCTCGAGGTCGTTGCGCGATTCATAGGCGCTCGCCGAGACGGAGACCCGCGACGCCCCGCCGAGCAGCCCCTTGAAGAAGAGGCCGACATCGGCCGAGGCCGTGCCGGTGGTGCTGATGTAGTTGATGCCCTGGTCGATCTCGAGCCGGGAGACGACGTTGCTGAGGCCGGAGGAGCCGGCGATGTTGACGGCGAGGAAGTTCTCGAACACCGTGTCGCGGTCGACGGTCTTGTCGCTGATGCGCGAGGCGGCCAGCACCGCCGCGTCGACCGCGGTCTGAAGCTGGGAATGCGCCTTGGACATGGTGCCGTAGTCAACGGCGAGCCCGACGACGCCGAGCACGACCGGAAGCATGATCGCGGTCATCGACGCGAAATTGCCCCCGGTGGAACGCAGGAAGCTTCGTAACGACATGGCTACCACCCCTGGAAAGCGCGCCATATCACTCCCGAAACATGAAAATATCTTTAGGATGACCGTCACGATTGTATGCGACGGGCATTTCGGGCCTTCGGCATTGCCAAACCGGCAAAACCATGTATAGACGCGCCATCTGCCGGTCCCAGCTGGGGGCTGAACGGAGGGCGGCGTCTTTTCCCGGATATCCATCGAGGATCGGGGCAAGCCGTTCGTGAAGGCAAATGCGCTTCCGCCTCCCGTGTCTCCGCTCTCGACCGTCTCGTGATGCTCCTTTCTTCGCCCGCTCCGGCGGGACAAGAGAAGTTGCAGAGGCTTTAGCCGCCGGGACCGACAGCGTGAAACGAAGAAAGGCAAAGACAGCATGGCTCTGTACGAACATGTGTTCCTTGCCCGGCAGGACCTGTCGCCGCAGCAGATCGAAGCCCTTGTCGAGCAGTACAAGGGTGTGATCGAGGCGAACGGCGGCTCCGTCGGCCGGGTGGAGAACTGGGGGCTGAAGTCCCTGACCTACCGCATCAACAAGAACCGCAAGGCGCACTACACGCTCATGGACCTGACGGCCCCGGCTGCGGCCATCGAGGAGCTGGAGCGCCAGCAGGGCCTGTCGGAAGACATCCTGCGCTTCATGACGGTGCGCGTCGAGAAGCACGAGGAAGGCCCGTCGGCGATGATGCAGAAGCGCGACGAGCGCGAGCGCGAAGGCCGCTTCGGCGACCGTCCGCGCTTCGGCGACCGTGACCGCGGCGGCGATCGTGGTGACCGCGGCGGCGACCGCGGCGATCGTGGTCCGCGCCGCCCGCGCGAGCAGGCTGAGGGAGCAGAATAATGGTCGACATCAACCAGATCCCGACCCGGCGCCCGTTCCACCGCCGCCGCAAGACCTGCCCGTTCTCCGGCGCCAACGCGCCGAAGATCGACTACAAGGACGTGCGGCTGCTGCAGCGCTACATCTCCGAGCGCGGCAAGATCGTGCCGTCGCGCATCACCGCCGTCAGCCAGAAGAAGCAGCGCGAGCTCGCCAAGGCGATCAAGCGCGCCCGCTTCCTCGGCCTGCTGCCCTACGTGGTGAAGTAAGAAGACCGGGGGCGGCCCGCCGCCCCCTCCCCCTCCTCGCGTTCGGCGCGGGGGACGGACACGGAAATCCGAGTTGGGCCTGCCAGGCAGACCCTAACTGCCGACACGGGCAGGACAGCGACCCGGCCGCCACGGCCCACCTGCTTCCAGCCCGTCAGAACACGAACGGCCGCCAGCGGCCAGTACGGAGACGAAAATGGAAGTCATTCTCCTCGAACGCATCGCCCGCCTCGGGCAGATCGGCGACACCGTCAAGGTCAAGGACGGCTTCGCGCGCAACTTCCTGCTGCCCAAGGGCAAGGCCCTGCGCGCCAACGACGCCAACAAGAAGAAGTTCGAAGGCCAGCGCGCCCAGCTCGAGGCCCGCAACCTCGAGCGGAAGTCGGAAGCCGAGAAGGTCGCCGAGAAGCTCGACGGCCAGGCCTTCGTGATCGTGCGCTCGGCCGGCGAGACCGGCCAGCTCTACGGCTCGGTGTCGACCCGCGACATCGCCGACCTGCTTTCGGCCGAGGGCTTCTCGATCGCGCGCAACCAGGTCGAGCTGAACCACCCGATCAAGACCATCGGCCTTTCCAACGTGGCGATCGCGCTGCACCCCGAGGTCGAGGTCACGGTGACGCTCAACATCGCCCGCACCAGCGAGGAAGCCGAGCGCCAGGCCGCCGGCGAGAAGCTCGACTCGGCCGAGGCGATCTATGGCGAGGACATCAACGAGAACGCCCGTCCGGACGCCTTCTTCGATCCGAACGAGGACGGCTTCGACGACGAGGAATAATCTCCTCGCATCCCGCATGCCCGAAACGCCCGGCCTTGCGCCGGGCGTTTTTCTTTGGCCCAAGCGATGAGGCCCTTCAGGGCTTTACGTAGCGGGAGAGTTCCGACAAACTCCCGCATCGCATGCACGGGTGAATGCGATGAACAGGCTGCTGCAAGGGGTTGTCGGGCGGCTCGTGCGTACCGGCAACCTGACGATCACCGACCCCGACGGCACCGCGCACGTCTTCGGCGACGGCACGGGCGAGCCGATCGGAATCGTGCTTCGCACCCATTCCGCCCAGAACGCGATCATGCTCAACCCGTGGCTCGGCGTGCCCGAGGCCTACATGGAGGGCGAGCTCGACATCGTCGAGGGCGACGTGCTGGCGCTGCTCAGGCTCGCCTACACCAACTTCGAATCCGGCGCCGACCTGCCGGCATGGACGAAGGTCTTCGACAACCTGCGCATCGGCCTGCGCCGCCTGCACCAGATCAACACCGCCGGCCGGGCGAAGCGCAACGTCCAGCGTCACTACAACCTTTCGGGCGATCTCTACCGGCTCTTCCTCGACCCAGACATGCAGTACTCCTGCGCCTATTTCGAGCGGCCGGACATGACGCTGGAGGAGGCGCAGCTCGCCAAGAAGCGCCATCTCGTCGCCAAGCTGAACGCCGCGCCCGGCCAGCGCGTGCTCGACATCGGCTGCGGCTGGGGCGGGCTCGGCCTCTACCTCGCCCGCACGCTGGGCGTCGAGGTGCTGGGCGTCACGCTGTCGGACGAGCAGCACGCCGTCGCCGTCGAGCGGGCGCGGCAGGAAGGGCTCGACCAGCGCGCCCGCTTCCAGATCACCGACTATCGCGACCTCGACGACCAGTTCGACCGCATCATCTCGGTCGGCATGTTCGAGCATGTCGGCATCAACCACTACCGCACCTTCTTCGACCAGGCGGCGGCGCTGCTGAAGCGCGACGGCGTCATGGTGCTGCACTCGATCGGCCGCTCCGGGCCGCCGGCCGCCACCGACACCTTCATCCGCAAATACATCTTTCCCGGCGGCTACATCCCGGCCCTGTCGGAGATGCTGCCCCACATCGAGCGGGCCGGCCTCGTCGTCACCGACGTCGAGGTCCTGCGGCTGCACTATGCCGAGACGCTCAGGCACTGGCGCGAACGCTTCATGGCCAACCGCGCCAAGGCGGTGGAGATCTACGACGAGCGCTTCGCGCGGATGTGGGAGTTCTACCTCGCCGGCGCGGAGGCAGCGTTCCGCTGGCAGGACATGGTGGTGTTCCAGATCCAGCTCGCGAAGAGGAACGACACGCTGCCGCTGACCCGCTCCTACATCGCCGCCAACGAGCACGCGCTCGAAGGCCTGGAGGCAGGCCGGAGCCGGGTGGCCCGCCCGAAACCGACGGCGGGCGGCAAGCCGGCCGGCAGGAAGACCGCCGAGACGATCTGAGGCGGCGGCCCCTTGCATTCGGCGGCCCGCTGCCGGAAAACGGGCTGCTCCCAGCTTGACCGAGGCCGCCCCATGACATTTCCGGTGTTCGTCGCCGCCGCGCTTGCCGAGATCGCCGGCTGCTTCTCGTTCTGGGCGTGGTGGCGGCTGGAGAAGTCGGCGCTGTGGCTGGTGCCCGGCATGGTCAGCCTCGCCGCCTTCGCCTGGCTGCTGACGCTGGCCGAGAGCGACGCCGCCGGCCGCGCCTACGCCGCCTATGGCGGCATCTACATCTGCGCCTCGCTCGCCTGGCTGTGGGCGGCGGAGGGCGTGCGGCCCGACCGCTTCGACCTCGCCGGGGCCGCGATCTGCCTCGTCGGCGCCGGCGTGATCCTGCTGGCGCCGCGCGCGGCATGAGGGTAGCACACTCCCCCTTGAGCAGGTGAGACGGATCTCCTTGTCTTGTCTTGCCTCGCGGCGGATCTAGACTAGGTGGCGATTCGCAGAGTCAACAGGGAAGTTTCCACTGGAATCTCGTGCTGTGGATCGTGGGTACTATCCGGTCAAATTCCACATCGCGATGACGGCTTCTGATACCGGAAAGTTCGGGGATCGGAACGGGACGAACAATGGCTGACGCAATCCGCAAACTCGGGGCGGCGGAAACCCCGCTCTATCGCGAGGCGCCCAACAACATCGAGGCCGAGCAGGCGCTGCTCGGCGCCATCCTCGTCAACAACGACGCGTTCTACCGCGTGTCCGATTTCCTCAAGCCCAACCATTTCTACGAGCCGCTTCACCGCCGGATCTACGAGGTGGCCGCCGAGCTGATCCGCATGGGCAAGATGGCCAACCCGGTGACGATCAAGACCTTCCTGCCGGCCAACGAGAAGGTCGGCGAGATGACCGTCGCGCACTATCTGGCGCGGCTCGCGGCCGAGGCCGTCACCGTCATCAACGCTGCCGACTACGGCCGCGC
>JAEZXF010000038.1 GCA_023419995.1 Pseudomonadota bacterium
GACGGTCCTCTTCTCTCCGTTCACGGGGAGAAGGTGGCGGCAGCCGGATGAGGGACGGCGCAAACAACACCGATGACGCACATCGGGTGCGACACGCCATAAGCCTCGGCTCCGCCTTACGCCTTACGCCTTGACCAGCGGGTACTGCTCCTTGAGCAGCTTCAGCGCCGCGTCGGCCTGGACGGGCGGGCCGAACATGAAGCTCTGGACGTATTCGCAGCCCATCTGCCTGAGCTCGAGCGCGTCGTTCTCGTCAGCCACGCCCTCCGCCACCACCGACAGGCCGAGCTCGTGGGCCATGCCCACCATCGAGCGCAGCAGCACCGAGCGCTTCGGGCTGCTGTCGTCGATGAAGCTCTTGTCGATCTTGATCGTGTCGAAGGGAAAGCGCGTCAGGTAGGCGAGCGACGAATAGCCGGTGCCGAAATCGTCGAGCGACAGGCCGATGCCGATCTGCTTCAGCTTGCCGAGGATGTGGGCCGACTGCTCGGGATTGTCCATCACCAGCGATTCCGTCAGCTCCAGCCGGAAGCAGCGCGGCTTGATGTTGGCGCGCGCCACCACGGAGCGCACGTCGCTGACGAGGTCGCGGCGGATGAGCTGCCGGCTCGACAGGTTGACCGAGACGGAGAGCGGCACCTCGCCCACCTGCTTCTGCCACATGGCGAGGTCGTCGGCGGCCTGCTGCATGGCGAACAGGCCAAGCTGGACGATCAGGCCGCAGCTTTCCGCGACGGGGATGAAATCGGCCGGCGGGATCGCACCGCGCCGCGGGTGGTCCCAGCGCAGCAGCGCCTCGAACCCGGCGATGGAGCGGTCCTCCAGCCGCACGATCGGCTGGTAGGCGAGCCTGAGCTCCTGGCGCTCGACCGCGCGGCGCAGGTCAGATTCGAGTTGGAGGCGGTCGGTGCCGACGGAGCGGAACGCCGGCCGGAACGGCTCGATCCGGTCGCCCCCGAAGCGCTTGGCCTGATGCATGGCGAGCTCGGCGTCCTTGACCATGTCGCCGGCGCTGGCCTGCGAAGCCGTCCACGAGACGAGCCCGAGCGAGGCGGACAGCACGATCTCACGCTTGGCGAAGGTGATCGGCGCGTTGATCGCCTTCTTCATCGCCTCGGCCACCGCGGCGACGCGGACGGGATCCTGCTCCGACAGCAGCAGCATGGCGAACTGGTCGCCGCTGAAGCGCGCCAGCGAATCCTGCGGCTTCAGCAACCGGTGCAGGCGCCGGGCGATGGTGAGCAGGATGGTGTCGCCGGCCGAGATGCCGAGGCCGTCATTGACCTGCTTGAAGCGGTCGATGTCGACGACGATGACCGTCGGCCGCACCTTCTCCTCGGCCTTGGCGATGGCGATGACCGCTTCCAGCCGGTCGAGGAACAGCTCGCGCGTCGGCAGGCCGGTCAGGTTGTCGTGCACGGCGTCGTGCAGCAGCCGCTCCTCGGCCTTCTTCTGCTCGGTCACGTCGACCAGGGTGCCGACGCAGCGGATGATCTCGCCGTCGGAGCCGATGATCGGCCGCGCCTTGAGCGTGAACCAGTGGTAGTGGCCGTCGGCGCCGCGCATGCGGAAGGACTGCGACACGCGCCCGCGCCGGTGCTCGAGGATCACGTCGAGCGTGGTGCGGAAGGTATCGCGGTCGTCGACGTGCAGCACCGGCAGCCAGTTGCGCGCCGGGCCGTGGAGGCTGCCCTGCGGCAGCCCGAGCTGGCGGGAGACGTCGGGCTTGGTGACCACGCGGTCGCGCAGCACGTCCCAGTCCCAGACGGCGTCGCCGGAGCCGGTGATGGCGAGCGCCTGCCGCTCCATGTCGCTGAACAGGCCCTGGTGCAGCGCGCCGCCGGCGAAGGCGTGCTGCATCACCGTGAAGCCGATCAGCAGGATGATGAGGACGAGGCCGCCGCCCAGCGCCGGCTGGGCGATGTCGTTGTCGAGCGCACCGGTGACGGCCATCCACGAGCCGGCGAGCCAGACGAGGATCATCAGCCAGCTCGGCACCAGCATGATGGCGCGGTCGTAGCCCTGAAGCGACAGGTAGGTGATGATGCCGATGCCGGCGGCGGCGGTGAGCGCGAAGGAGAAGCGCGCGATTCCGGAGGCGACCGAGGGATCGAACAGCAGCACGCCGGAAAGCAGCAGCAGCGAGAGCACCCACGTCGCCGCGCCGTAGCTGAAGTGCAGGTGCCAGCGGTTGAGGTTGAGATAGGTGTAGAGGAACACGACCAGCGTGGCCGCCAGCGCGATCTCCGTGCCTGCGCGCCACAATCGCTCGCTGCCCGCGGTGATCTCCATCACCTGGTTGAGGAAGCCGAAATCGATGCAGATATAGGCGAGGACCGCCCACGACAGCGCCGCCGCGGCCGGGAACATCGACGTGCCCTTGACCACAAACAGGATGGTCAGGAACAGCGCCAGCAGGCCGGCGATGCCGATGACGATGCCGCGGAACAGCGTGTAGGAGTTGATCGTGTCCTTGTAGGCCTCTGGCTCCCACAGGTAGATCTGCGGCAGGCGGGGCGAGGACAGCTCGGCGATGAAGGTGACGATCGAGCCGGGGTTGATCGTCACCAGGAAGATGTCGGCGTCGCGGGCGGCCTGCCGGTCGAGCGCGAAGCCCTCGCTCGGCGTGATCGCGGCGATGCGGTTGGAGCCGAGATCGGGCCAGATCAGCCCGGAGCCGACGAGGCGGTAGTGCGGCGCGACGATCAGCCGGTCGAGCTGCCGGTCGGTGGTGTTGGCGAGCGCGAACACGGCCCAGTCGCCGCTCGAGCGCTCGTCCAGCGCCTCGACCTCGATGCGCCGCACGATGCCGTCGATGCCCGGCGCGGTCGAGACCTGGAAGTTCTGGCCCTGGTTGCGGTAGATCTCGACGGCGCGCGACAGGTCGAGCGCGACGTCCTCGCGGGAAATCCTGATCGGCTCGATCGCCATCGCCGGCAGGGCCAGCAGCGCGAAGACCAGCGCCAGGAAAGCGCCTGCGAGCCGTCGCCCCGTTCGCATCGTCGCGTTCAACCGATCAGCCTCTCGTCTCGCTTCCGCCATACCGCGCGTCGCCGGCGATCCGGGCGTAGATGTAGTGGTCCTGCCAGACCCCGTTGATCCGCAGGTAGGAGCGAAGAAGTCCTTCCCGCGTGAATCCGGCTTTTTCAAGCACGCGGATCGAGCGCGCGTTGCTCGGAATACAGGCCGCTTCGATGCGGTGCAACCTCATGCTGCCGAACGCGTGGGCGACGAGGGTGCGCACCGCGTCCTGCATGTAGCCCCGCCCGGCATGGCGCTCGCCCGTCCAGTAGCCGATCTGGGCCGATTGGGACACGCCGTAGCGGATGTTGCCCATGGTGATGCCGCCGACCATGCGCCCGGGCCGGTTCTCGAAGATGAGATAGGCGACGGCCGCGCCGGCGTCGAAATCCTCGCGATAGCGCCGTAGCCGCCGCCGCCAGCCGGCGCGGTCGAGCTCGTTGTCGGCCCAGCGCGGCTCCCACGGCTCGAGGAAGGCGCGGCTCTCGTGGCGAAGCGCCGCCCATTCGAGATAGTCGGAGGAGCGCGGCGCGCGCAGGGTAACCCGCTCGCCCCCCAGCGCCGGCGGTTCGCGGCGAAGAAAGGGGAGCGCAAGCATGTCCCGCGGCGGGTCAGACGGCGAGCTTGTGCTGCGCCGGCGACAGGCCGCCCAGGCTGTCGCCGATGGTCTCGAACGCCGGCAGCGCGGAGACGGGGCCGATCGCCGCGATCGTCGGCCGCGTCGAGAACAGGCGCGACGACAGGTCCGTCAGCCGCTCGACGGTCAGCTTCGACAGCCGGTCGACCAGCTCCTCGGTGGTGATGGGGCGGCCGAACAGCAGCATCTGCCGGGCGATCTGCGAGGCGCGGCTTGCCGCGCTCTCGTGCGACATCATCAGGCCGGCGCGATACTGGGCGCGCGCGCGGTTCAGCTCCTCCTGGCTGATGTCCTCGCCGGCGCGGCGCAGCTCGTCCACGAGGACGGGCACCAGCCGCGCGATGTCGTCCTTGCCGGTGGCAGCGTGGACGCCGAAGATGCCGGTGTCGGAGAAGCCCCAGTGGAAGGCGTAGACCGAGTAGCAGAGGCCGCGCTTCTCGCGCACCTCCTGGAACAGGCGGGACGACATGCCGCCGCCGAGGATCATCGACAGCACCTGCGAGGCGTAGAAGTCGCGCACGTGGTAGGCGCGGCCCTCGAAGCCGAGCACGATCTGCGCGTCCATCAGGTCGCGCCCCTCGCGATAGTCGCCGCCGACATAGCTCGCCGCCTGGTGCGGCTCGCTGGTGGCGTGGGGGCGGAAGGAGCCGAGCTTCTTCTCGACCTCGCGCACGAACTCGTCATGGCTGACGCCGCCGGCGGCCACCACCACCATGCGCTCGGCGCCGTATTGGCGTTCCATGAAGGCGCGAAGCTGCGCCGAGGTGAAGGATTCCACCGTCTCCGGCGTGCCGAGGATGGAGCGGCCGAGCGCCTGGTCGTGGAAGGCGGTCTCGGTGAACCGGTCGAACACCACGTCGTCGGGCGTGTCGTGGGCGGCGCCGATCTCCTGCAGGATGACGTGCTGCTCGCGTTCCAGCTCGTGCGGGTCGAACAGGGAATCGTTGAGGATGTCGGCGAGGATGTCGACGGCCAGCGGCACGTCGTCCTTGAGCACGCGGGCATAGAACGACGTCGTCTCGACGCTGGTGGCGGCATTGATCTCGCCGCCCACGTCCTCGATCTCGGAAGCGATCTTCCACGCGCTGCGGCCGCCCGTGCCCTTGAAGGCCATGTGCTCCAGCAGGTGGGCCAGCCCGTGCTCGCCGGGGCGCTCGTTGCGCGCGCCCGACTTCACCCATACGCCGAGGGCGACCGACTCGATGTGTGGAAGGGTTTCCGTGGCGACCGTCAGGCCGTTCGACAGACGGCTTACCTCGACACCCATTTGCACTCAGCTCCCCGAACGCGTCTTTGCCGCTGCCGGGGTGGCCCCCGGGGCCACTCTCGTCAGCCGGCTCATGTGATCTTCCACCATTTTCGGATCGGAGGGAAGCACCGTGTAGCGCTCCTCGCGCTCCATCAGGTCGCCGAGCCAGGCCGGAAGGGCCGGCCGCGTGCCGCAGGCCGCCTCCACCGCCGCCGGGAACTTGGCCGGATGCGCGGTCGACAGCACCACCATCGGTGCCCTGCCGCGCGGCGCTTCCCGCGCCACCTTCACCGCGGTGGCGGTGTGCGGATCGATCAGGTAGCCGCTGCCGGAGAGGACGGAGCGGATGACGGCCGCCGTCTCGTCCATGGTCGAGCGGCCGGCGTCGAAGTCGCGGCGGATCGCCTCGAGCGTACCCTCCGGAACCGCGAAGCGGCCGGACTGCTTGAGCCCGTGCATGGCGCGCACGATCGAGTCGGCGTTGCGGCCCGACGCCTCGTAGAGCAGGCGCTCGAAGTTCGACGACACCTGGATGTCCATCGACGGCGACGTGGTCTCGACCACGCCGCGCGTCTCGTAGACGCCGCTCGCCAGCGTGCGGGCGAGGATGTCGTTGTCGTTGGTGGCGATGACCAGCCGCTCGATCGGCAGGCCCATGCGCCGCGCCGCGTAGCCGGCGAAGATGTCGCCGAAATTGCCTGTCGGCACCGTGAAGGAGACCGGCCGGTCCGGCGCGCCGAGCGACAGCGCCGAGGAGAAGTAGTAGACGATCTGGGCCATGATGCGCGCCCAGTTGATCGAGTTGACGCCGGCGAGCGCCACCCGGTCGCGGAAGGCATGGTGGTTGAACATGCCCTTCACGATGTCCTGGCAGTCGTCGAAATTGCCTTCGACGGCGATGGCGTGGACGTTGGCCGCGGTCGAGGTCGTCATCTGGCGCTGCTGCACCGGCGAGACGCGGCCGTGCGGGAACAGGATGAAGATATCGGTGCGGTCGCGGCCGGCGAAGGCCTCGATCGCCGCGCCGCCCGTGTCGCCGGAGGTGGCGCCGGCGATGGTGGCGCGCTCGCCGCGCTCGGCCAGCACGTGGTCCATCAGCCGCGCCAGAAGCTGCATCGCCACGTCCTTGAAGGCGAGCGTCGGGCCGTGGAACAGCTCCAGCACGAACTCGTCCGGCCCGGTCTGCACCAGCGGGCAGGTGGCGTCGTGGCGGAAGGTGGAATAGGCCTCGCGCACGATCCCCGCGAAGGTGCGCTCGTCGCTCTCGCCGCCGAGGAACGGGGTGAGGAGCCGCACCGCGAGGTCCGGATAGGAAAGGCCCCGCAGCGCCCGGATCTCGTCATGGCCGAACTGCGGCCACTCGGCCGGCACGTAGAGGCCTCCGTCGCGGGCCAGCCCGGCGAGGAGGACATCGCGGAAACCGAGTTCGGGCGCGCTGCCCCTGGTGCTCACATAACGCATCTTGTGCCGTCCCGTTGCGCGGCCTGCGGCGCGGTCTTCGAAAAACCGCAATCGCGCGGTCGCCTTTTTACTGCGGCGTTGGTATAGAACGCCAGCTTTGCATGAGGGAAGTGTGGTTCATGGCATTTGTTCGGGAGTTTGCTCGCTTGAAGCTCGCCAGCCTTTCGGCGCTGGGCCTTGCGCTCGCGCTTGCCGGTTGCCAGTCGGGCGACACGCTCGGCGCGCTCAACATCGGCGGCGGGGGCGGCCAGAGCCAGCCGCCGGCCGGACAGGAGACGATCACCGTCCAGGAGCTCCTGGCCTACTGCCCCGCCATCACCGTGGCGGCCGACAAGGCGGTGCTGAACTCCTACCAGCGCGGCGGCGACGGCGATGCCGCCAAGCTCGTCTATCGCGCCGCCATCACCGACTCGACGCGAAGCTGCACCTACGGCACCGGCACGATGGGCATGGCGATCGGCGTCGCCGGCCGCGTGATCCCCGGTCCAGTCGGCACGCCGGGCGCGGTGCGCCTGCCCATCCGCGTCACCGTCTACCAGGACACGACCGAGATCTACTCGCAACGCTTCGAGCACGACGTCATGATCGCCGACACGGCGGGCGCGACGCAGTTCATGTTCGTGGACAAGAGCTTCTCCATGCCGAACCCGACCTCGCGCAACGTGCGCGTGCTCATCGGCTTCGAGGAAGCGGCGAGGCGCTAGGCGGCGCTCCGCAAGGGCGCGGCCCGCCATCGCGGCGACGGCGGGAAGAACTGCGGGGTCCTTCCGCTCACATCGCATCCGACCATTCCGAAAGCGCGCTCACCACGGCCGGGAAGTCCTTCCAGCGGCTGATGACCGTCTCGGCGCCCGCTTCCGTCAGCAGGTCGGCGTGCCCCGGATGGGTGTGCGACGCGCCGGTGAAACCGATGACGCGCATCCCCGCCGCCTTCGCCCCGCTGACGCCGTGGACGGAATCCTCGATCACGAAGGTCTTCCGCGGGTCGGCGGCCATGGCCGCCGCCGCGTGGAGGAAGACGTCCGGCGCGGGCTTCGGCCGGCCGAAGGGAATGTCGGCGGACGAGAACACCGCGCCCTGGAAGAATGGCAGGAGCCCCGTGCGCCTCAGCGTGGCTTCCAGGCGCGCCGTGCCCGAGTTGGAGCAGATGCAGCGCTTGCCCTTCACCCATGCCACCGCCTCGAGTGCGCCGTCGATCGGGCGCACCTCGCGGGCGAGCCGCTGGTCGACCAGCCGCTCTGCCTCGTCGATCAGGGTCGCCTGGAACAGCCGCTGCGCCTCCTCCTCGATGCGCAGCAGGATGTCCTTGAAGGTGAGGCCCGAATAGGCCTGCGCCAACTCCTCCGGCGTGATCTCGTAGCCGGCGGCGGTGAGCAGCTCGGCTTCCACCCGCGCGGCGATGATCTCTGAATCGGCGAGCACGCCGTCGCAGTCGAAGATGACGAGGTCGGGTTGCGGCATGGGGGAGGTCTCTCCGTCGGGGAACGGCCATCGGGCGAAGGCGCGCGGGATACACCATGCGGGACCAAACGGCAAATCGCGCCCCAGGAGGCCGGCGGCCGGCGGGGTGCCCGCTCTGCGGGTACTGGCATCGCCCCCCCATCCGGCCGTGGGGATCCTTTCTTCCCGTGAAGGGGACGAAGGGAAGGAGACGAAGTTGCGGCGGCGCCTCCTCTCCCGCCTTGAGGGGGGAGGATCCGCAGGCAGGCCAGGAGCTGGCGCCGGCTTTCATCGATTGGATCGTCAAATGCCGGAATCGGCCGGCGCGGCTTCATTAAAAATTTACGCAGAAAGGTAACCATAACCGCCAGTTAAGAGTAACCGCGTTCCGGTGTGTCCCCGATGCCTGCCCTCAAGTCCGCCCCCAGTTCTGCCCTGCGTCTCCTCGACGGTCTTTCCCCTGCCGCGTCTTCGGCCGAGTGGCTCGACAAGATCCTCAAAGGGGATTGCGTCGCGGCGCTGGAGCGCCTGCCGGAGAAGTCGGTCGACGTCATCTTCGCCGACCCGCCCTACAACCTCCAGCTCGACGGCGACCTGCACCGCCCCGACCAGTCCAAGGTCGATGCCGTGGACGACGCCTGGGACCAGTTCGAGAGCTTCGCGGCCTACGACGCCTTCACCCGCGCCTGGCTGCTGGCGGCCCGCAGGGTGCTCAAGCCCAACGGCACCATCTGGG
>JAEZXF010000227.1 GCA_023419995.1 Pseudomonadota bacterium
GCCCCGGCGGGCGCCGCCCCTCATCACCCGCCGGGACCTTCTCCCCGTGAACGGGGAGAAGGAAGCCGTCATTCCTGGTTGTTGCGGCCGACGGGGATGTTCATCTCCTCCGGCTTGATCTCGCGCACCAGCTCGGGAATGGCCCAGTTGACGCCGTCCTCGACCTTGATCTTGAAGTGGTACATCGATTGCAGCGCCTGGTGGTCCTCCGGACGGAAGGTCATCGGGCCCTTGGGCGTGTCGAAGGTCATGCCTTCCATCGCAGCGATCAGGCTTTCGGTGTCCCACTCGTCGGCCTTCTCCAGTGCCGCGACGATGGCCATGGCCGAGGCCATGCCGCCGGCGGTGAAGAAGTCGGGCGGGGCGTTGAAGCGCTTCTGGTGCTCGGCGACCAGCCAGTCGTTGACCGGGTTCTTCGGCGCCTCGTAGTAGTAGTACATCGCGCCTTCCATGCCCGGCACCTGCTTGTAGCCGACGAGCGCGGGCAGGATGTTGCCGCCGGAGGACAGCTCGATGCCGTAGCGGCCGGGATCGGCGGCGGCCAGCGGCGTCATGGCGTCGATGCCGGCGACGTTCATGAAGATCACCTTGCGGCCGGGCTTGTCGCGCAGCGCGTCGAACAGGCGCTCGATGGTGGCGGTGAAGTCGGTCGTCTGCTGCGGCACGTATTCCTCGGCCACGACATTGGCGCCGGTGCCGTCGAGCGCGGCCTTGAAGGCGGCGATGCCGTCGCGGCCGAAGGCGTAGTCCTGCGCCAGCGTCGCGACGTAGAGGTTGGCGTCGGGCTTGAGCGCGATCGCCTGCGCCTGCATGTCCATCGACGAGTTGCGCGAGGTCTTGAACACGTAGCGGTTGGAATCCGGCCCGGTGAGGCTGTCGGCGACCGCCGGCTCGACCAGGAGGATGCGCTCGTACTCCTCGGCCACCGGCAGCAGCGCCAGCGCCACGCCGGACGAGGTGTCGCCGACCGCGATCAGCGCGTCGTCGTCGCCATAGGCCTCGGCGAGCAGCGCGCGGGCCACGTCGGGCTTGAACTGGGTGTCCTTCTTGATGACCTCGATCTTGCGGCCCTTGACCTCGAGCGTGCCGTTGGTGGCGTATTCGAGGCCGAGCTCGAAGCCGGCATGGGTCTGCTTGGAATAGGCCTCCAGCGGCGAGCCGGAAAGGCCGTGCAGCAGGGCGATCTTGACCGGCCCGTCCTGCGCGAGAGCGGGCGCGCCCATAAGCGCGGTGGCCACGGCCAGCGCGGCGAACAGCTTTTTCATGATGTCTCCTCCACGAAAGACGGACGGCGCCGATTGGCGCTTTCCAGTCTGGAAACTATTATCGAGGAGACGCGCACAGCGCCGCAATATCGTATAAATACCAATCATGCCGCCGAAAGACGATCTCCATCTCCTCGCCTTCGAACACGCCCCCGTGGGCCTCGTTGTTACCGAAAGCAGGGTCATCCGCGCCTGCAATCCGCGCTTCGCGGAGATGTTCGGCTATCGCGTCGAGGAGCTGGTCGACCGTTCCTTCGCCATCCTCTACCCGTCGTTCGAGGAGTTCGTGCGTATCCGCGACGTCGGCGTCGAGCCGCTGAGGCGGAACAACCGCTATTCGGACGAGCGCATCATGGCGCGCAAGGACGGGTCGCTGTTCTGGTGCCGGGTGCGCGGCCATTCGCTGACCCGCGACGACGACCCGCTGCGCCGCGCGGTGTGGAGCTTCGCCGACCTGTCGGAGACGCGGCCGGTGCTCGACCTGTCGACGCGCGAGCGCCAGATCGTCATGCATCTCGGCGAAGGCCGCACCTCGAAGGAGATCGGCCGGATGCTGTCGATCTCGCCGCGCACCGTCGAGGCCTACCGGGCGCGGCTCCTGAAGAAGTGCGGCGCCGCGAACGTCGCCGAGCTCCTGTCGCACCTGTCGTCGATGCCGCATTAGGCCCGACTTCGCAGGCGCCGCCCCTCATCCGACCCTTCGGGCCGCTTTCTCCCCGTGAACGGGGAGAACGGGAAGCGGCGAGGTCGCGGCCGTCTCTCCTCTCCCCGTTGACGGGGAGAGGATGCTGGCAGGCAGGTGAGGGGCAGCGCAGGCGCCGCAGAACGACACTCAGACGTGCTGGCCGCCATTGATGTGGATTTCCGATCCCGTCACGTAGGACGCCTGGCCAGAGCACAGGAAATAGATGATGTCGGCCACCTCGTCGGTCGCGCCGAGGCGGCGCATGGGGATGGTCTCGACGATCTTCTCCGTGCCGGGCGACAGGATCGAGGTGTCGATCTCGCCCGGCGCGATGGCGTTGACGCGGATGCCGTGCGGGCCGAAATCGGCGGCCATCTCGCGCGTCAGCGAGGCGAGCGCCGCCTTCGACGTGGCATAGGCGGTGCCGGCGAAGGGATGCACCCGGCCGCCGGCGATGGAGGTGACGTTGACAATCGACCCCTTCGCCGCCGCCAGCTCGCGGAACAGGCCGCGGCCGAGCATGATCGGCGCGAAGAAGTTGACCTGGAAGACGTCGCGCCAGACATGCATCGGCGTGTCGATGGAGTTCATGCGCGCGCCGCCCTGCAGCTTGGGCGAGATGGCGGCGTTGTTGACCAGCGCGTCGAGCCGGCCGCCCTCGGCCTCCAGCCGGTGGCGGATCTCAGACACGGCGGCGCCGACGTCCTCGGGATCCGACAGGTCGACCTTGATGTGGTCCTCGGGGCCGGACGGCCACGGGCAGTTGTCCGAGAACGCCTGCCGCGAGCAGGTGATGACGCGCCAGCGCTCGCGCGAGAAGCGCTTGACGGTGGCGTGGCCGATGCCGCGGCTCGCGCCGGTCAGCACCAGTGTCTTTCTCGGTTCGGTCGCGGCCATGGCGCTTCCCTCGTGCTTTGCGCGAGCTATCTAGCCCGGCGGCGCGAGGAAGGCGAGAGCGGCAAAACCCCTCAGCCGGCGCGCCGGGGCATTTCCGCCCTCCCCCGATGGCCGGAGCGCTCCGGCCGGCGCCGCGCTAGTTGCCGAGGATGATGTCCATGATCGAGCCGACGCGGCGCTGCGGCGGGCCGCCGACGTCGGCCGGCGGCACCGGCCGCCGGATCGAGGCGGTGTGGCCCCCCTCCACCGCGATGGGCGGCACGCCGGGCTGCGGCATCGCCTGAGCCGGCACCGGCGCGGGGCTTCGCGCCTCGTCGCGCAGGATGCCCTCGACGCGGCCGATCAGGCCGGCATCCCAGCCGCCCGGCAGCCGCGCCACCGGCACGCCCTCGTGGGCGGCGGCCATGAACTCGTTCCAGGCCGCCGCCGGCAGCGAGCCGCCGGTGATGTTCTTCGTCGCCGACCCGTCGTCGTTGCCGAACCAGACGCCGGTGGTGAGGTTGGCGGTGTAGCCGATGAACCAGGCATCGCGCGAATTCTGCGAGGTGCCGGTCTTGCCGGCGGCGGGCCAGCCGAAGGCGGCGCGGCGCGCCGTACCCTCGGCGATGGTCTGCGCCATCATCGCGTTCATCGCGCCGATCACCTCGGGCCGGGCGATGCGCGGGCCGGACGCGTTGCGATGCTCGTAGAGCACCTCGCCGCCCGCCGTGCGCACGCGCTGGACGAAATGGATGTCGGGCCGGTAGCCGCCATTGGCGAACGGCACGTAGGCGGCGGTCAGTTCCAGCGGCGTCACCTCGGAAGTGCCGAGCGCGATGGAGAGGTTCGGCTCGAGGTTGGATTCGATGCCCATGCGCCAGGCGGTCTCGACCACGGCGGCCGGCCCCACCTCCTGCGTGAGCTGCACCGCCACCGAGTTCAGCGACTTCGCCAGCGCCGTCGTCAGCGTCACCTGGCCGAGATACTTGTCGTTGTAGTTCTTCGGCGACCACTTGCCGATCCTGATCGGCGCGTCGTTGCGCACCGTGTCGGGCGACAGGCCGTTCTCCATCGCCGCCATGAAGACGAACGGCTTGAAGGCGGAGCCGGGCTGGCGGCGCGCCTCGGAGGCGCGGTCGAACTGGCTGGTGGCGTAGTCGTAGCCGCCGACCATGGCGCGCACCGCGCCCGAGGCGTCGATCGAGACCAGCGCTCCCTGGCTGACATTGTGCTTCTTGCCCTCGGCATCGATCAGCCGGCGGATCGAGGCTTCGGCGAAGGTCTGTAGCACCAGGTCGATGGTCGTCTCGACGACGATGTCGTTGCGCACTTCGCCGATGAGCTGCGGAAGCTCCTCCATCACCCGGTCGGCGACGTAGTGCTCGGAGCCCGTCCAGTAGGCGGCGGCGCGGGTGGCGGGCGTGCTGATGGCGGTGGCGAGCTGGCTGTCGCCGATCATGCCCTGGTCGCGCATGGCCGCCAGCACGAGCTGGGCGCGGCTCTCGGCCGCCTGCGGGTCGCGCGCCGGCGACCGCCGCGACGGCGCCTTGAGCAGGCCGGCGAGAAGGGCTGCCTCCGACAGCGACACGTCGCGCGCGGACTTGCCGAAATAGCGGCGCGACGCCGCCTCGACGCCATAGGAGCCGGAGCCGAAATAGACCCGGTTCAGGTACATCTCGAGGATCTGGTCCTTGGTATGGGTGCGCTCCAGCCACAGCGCCATCAGCACCTCCTGCACCTTGCGCTCGATGGTGCGCTCAGGCTTGAGGAACAGGTTCTTGGCCAGCTGCTGGGTCAGCGTCGAGCCGCCCTGGCTGACGCGCCGGTCGATGACGTTGGACACCATGGCGCGGGAAAGACCGATCGGGTCGACGCCGAAATGCGAGTGGAAGCGGCGGTCCTCGATGGCGATGACCGCCTGCGGGATGAAGGGCGACATCTCGTGCAGGCCGACGGCCTCGCCGCCGGTCATGCCGCGGTTGGCGACGAGTTGGCCGTTGACGTCGACGATGCGGACATTGGGCGGACGGTCGGGCACGGCCCAGGTGGTCGCGGCCGGCATCTTCGCCCCGTAATAGGCGACGAGCCCGGCGCCGGCGATGCCGGCCCACAGCGCCAGC